>JAWOCO010000189.1:0-5048 GCA_046483765.1 Alkalispirochaeta sp.
CTGATCTATCGCGGTGAGTACCTGATTAACTGGTGTCCCAGCTGCGGCACCGCCCTCTCCGACGACGAGGTGGAGCACAGTGAGTCCCACGGACACATCTGGCACCTCCGCTATCCGCTGGTGGAGGGCGAGGGATGGATCGAGGTGGCCACCACCCGGCCGGAGACGATGCTCGGCGATACGGCGGTGGCGGTGCATCCTGAGGATGAGCGTTACACCGATCTCGTGGGGAAACACGTGAGACTACCGCTCAGCGGCCGAATCGTGCCGATTGTGGCGGATTCGTACGTGGACCGGGAGTTCGGCAGTGGAGCGGTCAAAATCACCCCCGCCCACGATCAGAACGACTGGGAGATCGGGGAGCGCCACGATCTGGAGCGGATCAATATCCTTACCGCGCAGGCAACCCTCAATACCAATGTTCCCGAAAAGTACCGGGGCCTCGACGTACACAGCGGCCGCAAGGCGGTAGTGGCGGACCTCGAGGAGCAGGGCTTTCTCGTCCGCGTCGAGGATCACCACCACCAGGTGGGGCACTGTTACCGCTGCAACACGGTGGTGGAACCGTGGGTGAGCACGCAGTGGTTTGTCCGTATGAAACCTCTCGCCGATAAGGCGCTGGCGGCGTGGCGAAATGGAGAGATCCGGTTCTATCCCAAGCACTGGGAAAACACCTACTCCCACTGGCTCGAGAATATTCGTGACTGGTGTATCAGTCGGCAGCTGTGGTGGGGACATCGGATTCCCGTGTGGTACGACGACGAAACCGGAGAGATGATCGTGAGTCGGACCGATCCCACGCAGGAATCCGCCTACGCGGGGCGCACCCTCCGCCAGGATCCCGACGTCCTGGACACGTGGTTTTCCAGTTGGCTGTGGCCCTTCAGTACCTTGGGATGGCCGGAGCAGACCCGCGACCTGGAGCGTTTCTACCCCACCACCAGTCTGGTGACCGCCTACGACATTATCTTTTTCTGGGTTGCCCGCATGATTATGGCGGGCCTGGAATTCATGGGGGAGGTGCCGTTCCGCGACATCTACATCACCGGCCTCGTCCGGGATATTCAGGGACGGAAGATGTCCAAGAGTCTCGGCAACGGGATCGATCCCCTGGATGTGGTGGCGGAGTACGGCGCGGACAGCCACAAGTTTACCCTGGCGTATCTCAGCGTGCAGGGATCAGACGTGCCGATCGCCCCCGACAGTTTTCAGTTGGGCAGCAAGTTTGCCAACAAGATCTGGAACGCCACGCGCTTTCTCCTGATGAACCTGGAGGGAAGAACGCTGGTGCCCTTTGACCAGATCGAACTGCGTGATGTGGATCGCTGGATCTACTACCGGCTGAACGAGGCGGTAAAGACGGTGAACTCCGGCATGCGCACCTACCGCATGGATGAGGCCTCCCGGGCGGTATATGAGTTTTTCTGGAACGAGTTCTGTGACTGGTATATCGAAGTCTCGAAGTTGGGTCTGTACTCCGAGGATGAGACCGAAAAGGATCGCGGCGCGTCGATGGTGCTGTACGTGCTGGAGGAGTCGCTCCGGCTGATGCATCCCTTCATGAGTTTTATCTCGGAGGAGATCTGGCAGAAGCTACCCCAGGAGATCGAACCCGCCGACGGCTCCGGTCGCCCAGATGCGGTGATCGTCGGGCGCTATCCGCAGGTACAGGAACGGCGGGAGGATCAGGCATCCCGGACCGCCGCCGAAGGATTTGCCGCGGTGCAGGAGCTGGTCCGGGGAGTGCGCACCATTCGCAGTGAGTTCACGATTCCGTCCACCAAGACGTTCGACGTCTACGTGCGGGTGGCGGAGGGACGTCCTGAACTGGCTGAGTTCATTCAGCGGAACGGTGCCTACGCGCGCTTGCTGGCCAACCTGTCCGCGTTGGAAATCGGCGGTGACGACAGCCGGCGGGAAGGGTCCGTGGCAGTTGTGGGAAGCGGCTTCGAGGCGTATCTCTACGTACGAGAACTGATCGATGTAGCTGAGCAGATCACCCGGCTGGACAAAAGCATCGCCAAGATCGAAAAGGGTCTGAACCAGGCGGAGCGCAAACTTTCAAATGACGGGTTTATCGCCAAGGCGAAAGCGGAGGTAGTGCAGGCGGAACGTGCCAAGGCGGCGGACCTCCGGGATCAGCTGGAGCGCACCCGGGCGGTGCGGGCGGAGCTGGAGCGGGCCTGACTCCTGAGTCCGGTTGTGGTCGTGACTATGGTTCCGACGGTGGTTCTGACTGCGGTTCTGACTGCGGTTCTGACTGCGGTGACGCCGGGGAGCTCGCCTGAGCCTCCGGCGTATCCGCCACGCCCAGGGGATGATCGCGGAGTTCAGCGATCCACAGGGTGGTGTGGATCAGGATCTCCGCGTACACGCGCATCAGCATCAGAAACAGCACCGCCGAGGCGAGCACCCCGTATACGATCAGCCGGCTCCCGGCGCTGCGAACCACCAGTCCCGCTAGCCACGATGCGCCCTGCCACACCACCGCCGCGGCAAGCACCGGAATGATGGAACCCCTGACGTGGAGCGGCACGCCGGAAGCCAGACGGATGAGGCTCCAGAGCACTATGGTGAGAATTATGGTGGAGCTCGAGACTGCGATCAGTTGCAGGAGAATCCCCGAGACCGGCACATACGGCTCAAGGACGCGGGCGGTCAGGTTGAGCAGCGCCGTGGCGTAGATCAGCAGGAGAAAGAGACCGTTCAGGACGATCGCCCGTCCGCGCCCCCGCGCCGGAGAGACCGGCATGCCGAATCCGGCGCGCACCACGCGATGCACATCAAAAAACAGCTGGTGCACCGACCACAGAAACACCCCCACACTGATGACCGAAAGAGAGCCGGGACTATTGGCCAACCGCGACATACTGGCACTGATCGAAGCCTGGGCGGAGTTCGGCAAGACCCGAAAGAACTGTTCCTGCAGCA
Source organism: Alkalispirochaeta sp. (assembly GCA_046483765.1). Lineage (GTDB taxonomy): Bacteria > Spirochaetota > Spirochaetia > DSM-27196 > Alkalispirochaetaceae > Alkalispirochaeta. The sequence goes on from JAWOCO010000189.1 coordinate 2,932, forward strand.
GCTGCTGGACCTCAGGCGTGAGCGCGATACTACCGGCCACGCTCAGGAGGAACAGCAGCGGTACCGTGGCAAAGAGCGCGGAAAAACTGAGGCCCTTGGCCAGCAGTGGGCCGTGAATCGCGATATAGTGGCGAAAAATCCGCGCCTGCCGCCGAAGAATTGGTGCTTGAGTGGTCCGCCCGTGCTCCATTGTATCCTCAGACTACGGCGTGGGCTGCGGTTTGCCAAGCCGGGGTACCAAGGTACGGTCAATTCGTTGCCCGGGTGGGGCGCTCGTGCTATGATCGGCGGCATGGTTGCAATGAGTAGCATCCGGCCGCGCCTGGTGGTGGCCATCGTGTTGTGCGCGGCTCTTACCACCGGGGTGGTGGCACAGGAGAACTTCCAGAAGACCTATGCCCTGCGGTCTGCCGAGTATGAGGCGTTGCGAACGCTGTATATCGAGCAGGGCAGCGCGTTGCCGTTCAGTTCGGGACCGTTCTCCGCAGCGGAAATCCGTGCCGCCATGGACCGTCTCGACTACGGTGGGCTGTCTCAGGCGGGCCGTACCACCTACGACTGGCTCCAGGAGCAGCTGAGCCCTGTGCCGGACTACCAGGAGGAGAACGGGCGCTTTCAGTTCCAAGTGAACCCGGAGTACTCCTTCGAAGGCTATGTGCACACCGACAGGGATAACCCGCTCTGGGAGTATCGCTGGGAGGATCGGCTTCCCTTTGCCCGCTTCCCGCTGGAAGCGTGGGTGTCGCAGCACGCCTATGGCGTCTTTGACCTGGCGTTTATGAAGAACATTCCCGATTTCAGCGTCTATCCCACCTACAGTTCCGGGAGTCAGTTCCAGTTCGACGAAAACGGCGAGTTTGGATTCTCCACGGAAGAGGAAGATCCCTGGTCCAATCTCCCCACCAATGTAAACACGCTGGACGTGCAGTTTCCCCACCGAGCGTTCTTGTCGGTGGGTGGTGACCGGTGGAACGCCCAGGTCGGGCGCGACGTGATCGACTGGGGCAATGGGCGCACCGGAAACCTCTACATCTCGGACTACGCCGACTGGCACGATGCGATGCAGCTGTCCACGTTCTGGGAGCGCTTCAAATTCTCCTGGATCTGGGTAAGCCTGGACGGAAAGCTCACCAGCGACGAACGGGAGTTCGAGGTATACCAGGTGGGCTGGGATACCGATGGCGATGGGGTGATCGATACCACCGAGGATCCGGCCGAGAATGGTACGGATCTGGATACGGACACCCCCAACGTGGGCCCCTACGCCGTGGCTCGTCCCGATGAAGAACACAAGAACCTGATCGCCCAGCGCTTTGAACTGCGACTGTGGGACCGGCTGGGGCTCGTGTATACCGAGGGCATTATCTTCGGCAGGCAACAGGTGGAGCTCCGCCATCTCAATCCGCTCTACCACTACCACAACCTGTACACCAACACGCAGAATACCGGCAACGCGCATCGCAGCTTCGAGTTCGATTTTGCCGTCACCCCGGGGCTGTCACTGTATGGAGTTATCAGCCCCGATCAGTGGACCAGCCCCCTGGAGCCGGGAACCGATGTCACCGATGAACCCAATGCGGTTGCCTATCTCGCCGGCCTCGATTATCGTCGGGCGGTGGGACAGGGGTTTCTCAAGGGCGTCGTGGAGGGAGTCTACGCCACGCCCTGGATGTACATCCACAATAGCCCCTTAACCAGTATTACCCAGCGGCGTCTGGTCATGGCGCAGCATGGAAATGAGCGCACCCAGGTATGGATCGACCGGCCTCTGGGCCATTACGGCGGTAACGACTTTGCCCTGATCTGGTTGGATCTCTCCTATGGTGAAGTGGGGCGCTACCGCTACGGGTTCAATACGTACTACGAGGGAGACGGGTCGGTTCCGATCAATGCGCTCTTGCAGAGTAAGGTCACCAGCGGACTGCGCGATTCGCCCACGGAGGAGGAAGCCACCATGGACGCCCCTTCCTCAGGATACGCGGCGAGTGACGGATCCGACGGCGAGACTCAGTGGCGGACCGCTGCCAGTGTCTACGGAGAAATCTGGCCGTGGTTCCTCGAAAACTATAACGGAAACGGTACCACCCGCACGCTGCGCATTGGGTCTGAACTTTCGG
>JAWOCO010000267.1:0-3702 GCA_046483765.1 Alkalispirochaeta sp.
TGAACTTCGGCGTGGTCCAACAGATCGGCACCCCCTGGGATATCTATCGCGACCCGGCCAACGATTTTCTGGCCACCTTTGTGGGAAACATGAACATCTATAACGGAGAGATCATCGATCAGGCGCTCACCGAGGAGTCAAGATCACGGATGGAGCTTCCCGCCAACCGCAGCCAGACGGAGGTGCGCGTGGCGTTCCGTCCGGAGGACGCGCGGATCCTGCCACCGCAAGAAACGGTCTCCCCGGAAGATGTAGCGTTTAACGGCAAGGTGGAGAAGACGCTCTTTCTCGGGTCCGATGTGATCTACCGTATCGACCTCGGAAACGGGGTGACCCTCACCGTCAATGAGTACGTCTCGAAGCGCTCCCAGCTGCGCACGGAGGGCGACACGATAACCGCCGTGGTACCCTACTCGCACCTGATGTTCTTCGACACATCCGATGGCGCTCGAGTCCGCGGGGAGGAATAGGCATGCTCAACTGGATTCGCAAAAACGGCTTCTGGTCGGCCGTTACCGTCCTGGGATACATCATCTTCGGCATCCTGATCCTGCTGCCGGTCTTTACCATCGTGCGGGAGAGCTTCTTTGGGGCTGACTCCGGAAGGTTCGGTCTGGAGAACTACATCACGTTCTTCACCTCCTCCTACTACTCGAAGGCGCTGCTCAACAGCCTGGTGGTCTCCATCGGTGGCACGCTGGGCGCGGTCGTTCTGGGGGTGCCGCTGGCGTTCTTTACCACCCGCTACCGCATCCGCGGTAGCGCCGGGTTATCCACCCTGGCGACCCTGGCGCTGCTGACGCCGCCGTTTCTGGGAGCCTACGCGTGGATCGTGATGCTGGGTCGGAACGGATTTCTCCGGCAAATGCTCATGAGCATCGGAATCGAAATCCCAACGATCTATGGACCCTTGGGAATTATCATCGTCTACACGTTGCAGTTCTATCCGTTTGTCTTCCTGCTTACCGCCGGCGGGCTGCAGACCGTTGACCGCTCCATGGAGGAGGCGGCGGAGAATCTCGGAGCGCGGCCGGTGAAGAAGTTCTTTCGCATCACCATGCCGCTGGTGATTCCCTCGATCACCTCCGGCGCGCTTTTGGCGTTTATGCTTTCCCTGGCAAACTTCGGCACCCCCATGATCATCGGTGGGCGCTACCGCGTGCTGCCGACGATGGCGTACAACATGTACACCAGTGAGGTCGCCACCCGACCGGCGATGGCCTCCACCATTAGCATTATCCTGGTATTGGCGGCGAGCCTGGCAATCTTCCTGCAGCGCTACGCGGCCAACAAACGCAAATACACCAGCATGCTGCTCAACCGTCCGGTGGTATTGAAGCTCAAGGGTATTAAGAACGTCCTGGCACACCTTGTCTCGTACGCGATCGTGGCGCTCAGTACGATACCGATGGTGATCGTGGTGATCTTTGCCTTTCGCAATACCAGCGGCCCGGTCTTCACCGCCGGGTTCGGCCTGGACAGCTTTCGGCGCGTCATCGTTGAGGTGCCCCAGGCGATTACCAACAGTCTGGTGTTTTCCATTACGGCAGTAATCATGATCGTGATCGTGGGAACGCTGCTGGGATTCGTGGTGAGCAGGCGGAGGAACCCCGCCAACAACGTGCTGGACACCCTCCTCATGAGCCCCTACATCCTACCCGGTACGGTTCTGGGTATCGGGTTCATTACTACCTTCAACAACCCGCCGATCGTACTCTACGGCACCGCCACGATTATCGTGCTGGCCTACTTCATCCGGCGGCTTCCCTATTCCGTCCGGTCCGCGGTCTCGATTCTGCAACAGATCGATCCCGCCCTGGAGGAGGCAGGCGTGAGCCTGGGAGCGCCCCCGGCGCGGGCGTTCCGCAAGATCGCCCTGCCGCTGATGCTGCCGGGCATCATATCCGGAGCGATCCTTAGTTGGATCACCGCGATAAATGAGCTCTCCGCATCGATCCTGCTCTACGTGGGCGGTACGATTACGATGCCGATTCGGATTTACCTCTCGGTGATGGACGGCTACTTTGGTCCGGGTTCAGCCATGGCGTCGATTCTGCTGCTGGCCACCGGTCTGGCACTGTTGATACTGAACCTCGTTGGCGACAGCCGACGAAACATCGTCTAAGGCGCGGGGTGACTATGCGCCACATCACGCGGTCCCGCGCCGCCGAGGTGGAATCGGAAGCAGCCCGCCTCCTGGGATCGGTGATCACCGAGCGCGCCCGGGAGGGTCGGCCGTGCCGCATCGGCGTATCGGCGGACCCCTCCTGGGAGGGCGTGTGGCAGGAACTTGTTCGCCTTCACACCACCGAGGGCCTCACGTGTTCCCACGTGGTGCTCTACAGTTTAGACGAATTCTATCCGATCCGGGAAACCGACCTGCAAAGCCAGTCCCGACATATCCGCCACGAGCTCGTGGCTGGGCTCGATATTCCTGCCGCGCAGGTGCACCTGTTGGACGGCACCGTGGCCGCCGAGGCGGTAGAGGAGTACTGCGCCCACTACGAAGCGGAGATCACCAAGGACGGTGGACTGGATATCGCCCTGCCGGGAATCTCGCCGGCGGGACACATCGGATTTAACGGCCCAGGATCGGGTCTCGCCAGCCCCACCCGCGTCGTCAATATCGATCGTGCCCGGCGCATCTCCCTGGCAGCGGATTTTTTCGGTACGGAGAACGTGCCGCGCCGGGCGCTCACCGTGGGGCTATCCACGATTCTCAGTGCCCGCACAATTTTCATTGTGCAGCTCGGCGAGGGCCGCGCGCCGATCGTGGCGCGAATGATCGAGGGCGAATACGATCCCAGCCTGCCGGCTACCGCGATCCAGCACCACGCCGATACCACCCTCATTACCGATGACTCCGCCTCCGGAGACCTGACCCAGAATCAGACGCCCTGGAAGGTGGGACCGGTGACCTGGACCGATCAGATCACCCGGCGGGCGGTAAAGATGCTGGCCCTTTCCACCGGTAAGGCGATCCTCAAACTCACCGAGGAGGACTACAACGAGGGCGGCCTGCAGGATCTCCTCTCCTCCGGGGGAAGCGCCTACAACGTTAACATCCGGGTGTTCCGCCGTTTTCAGTCCACCATTACCGGCTGGCCCGGCGGCAAGCCGGAGGATCCCGACGGGGTCTTTCCCAAACGGGTGGTGGTCTTTTCCCCCCATCCCGACGACGACGTCATCTCCATGGGAGGAACCCTGATCCGTCTGGCTGATCACGGACACGAGGTGCACATCGCCTACCAGACCTCCGGAAATATCGCCGTCTTTGATGAGGACGCCCTACGCTACACCGATTTCGTCCGCGACTTCTGTGACCACTTTCAGGTTGACAGCGATCGAGTGGGAGAAATAGACGCGCACGTGGACCGTTTCCTGCGGAACAAACAACCAGCGGAGGTGGACAGCCGGCACGTGCTGGATATTAAGGGCATGATTCGGCGCAACGAGGCGCGCGCCGCCGCGCGCTGCTGCGGAGTACCGGAGTCCCGCCTGCACTTCCAGAACCTGCCGTTCTACCAGACCGGCACGATCAAGAAGAACTCGATCAGTGAAGAGGACATCTCCCAGACCGAGGCGCTACTCCGCCGGCTGCAGCCGCACCAGATCTACGCCGCCGGCGATCTCTCCGATCCCCACGGAACCCACCGCACCTGTCTGAGTATCGTTCTGCAGGCGGTGCAGCGCTGCAGCGAT
>JAWOCO010000339.1:0-4246 GCA_046483765.1 Alkalispirochaeta sp.
GGTCAGCTCTGCGACGGCGGCGGCGTTGGTACCGGGACAGTTGGCCACCCGCACCGCATGGCCAGAAGCCGCCGCGAGATCGATGGTGTTAACTCCCGCACCGGCGCGGATTACCAACTGCAACGCCGGGGCCGACTCAAACACCGTCGCCGTGACTTTGGTAGAGCGCACCACGAGGATCGTCGCTTCGTGGGCTGCCGCTATCTTCGGTAGGGCATCGGCGCCGACTCCCGGTTCATAGTGTACCGTGGCGCCGAGCCGTGCGATTTCGTCGCGGCTATCTTCGGGAAATGAGTCGGCAATGAGTACATGAGTCACAGGATACCTCCTGCCGGCGGAACACCGCGCGGCGTGTTTTTAGCGTACTGTGCGATACGGCGCGGGCGCAAGGATAATGTGGCGCCGGGGTCTCCGGGTGGCGCCGGGGTCTCCGGGTGGCGCCGGGGCCTCCGGGTGGCGCCGGGGTCTCCGGGTGGCGCCGGCGCGCAAACCACCTGGCCCCCACCGGCTCGGCGGAGCTACAGCGATGCCGGCATCGCACCCTCTACCCCCGCCTGCCACTGGGTGGGACTCATACCGGTCTTTTTCTTGAAGAGGCGGGAGAAGTAGTACTGGTTTTCAAAGTTCATCCGGGCGGAAACTTCCTTGACGGTGATTCCCGGTTCCCGCAGGAGTTCCCGCGCCCGGTGTATACGCAACTGCAAGTAGTACTGGTATGGCGTGAGCCCCGTGTACTGCCGGAAGATATTCAGCAACCGGGTGTAGCCAAGTCCCACGCGGTGGGCAATTTCATCCACACTGACGCTGTCCTCCACGTGCTCCTGCATTATCGCCCGCGCGCGTTCCACCATTACCCGATCCCCGGCTCCGGTGCGGGAGGTAATCTCTATCGCGTGAATGTGAGCCAGCAGCTGCAGCACCAGCGCCCCCAGGCGCACTTGGAAACCGGGCGTCTGCCCGCGACACAAGCCCACGATCTGCTCGTAGTCGGCAATAATCTCCTGGTTGAGGCCGATGTGGTGAATCGGTTTCTGCGGGGTGAACAGCCCGTGCCGCGATAGCCGATGGGCATGCTCCCCGGAAAAGCCGACCCAATACTCGTTCCACCCCGTTTCCAGGCGGGGCCGATAGGCGTGGCGTACGCCGGGGAAGAGAATCATCATGTCACCGGCTTCGACACTGACGGTACCGGACGGAGTAGAGTCGAACCAGCCACTTCCGGAGGTGAGGTACACTACCTGAAACTCGTCCAGCACACGCCCCGATACCACCGTGGCGGCATGGGAGGCGGGGTGGGATTCCGGCTGCGGTGGATAGGCCGCATACGGTGGTACTCGGGTGTATCCGGCATCGTTGCACCAGATTTCCCATCGGACCGCCTCTGAATTCACCGGAAGATACCGGGAAAAGCTTGTGGGATAACCACTCATAAAAAAAAGTATATCACACCCGCCGTTTTGTACATTTCGCGTTTTCGAGAACCGGGTATAGCGTAGACTCATGAAATCGAACCAACCACTAACAGTAGGTATTTTCGGAATCGGTCTGGACACCTATTGGCCGCAGTTCACCGGGTTAAAGGAGCGGCTCGAAGGGTATCAGAAGCAGATCTCCGGGACTATCGAGGCTGCCGGCGACGTGGAGCTTGTGGATGTAGGACTGGTAGATAATCCAGAACGATCACAGGCGGTGGGGTCGCTCTTCCGGCAGAAGCAGGTGGACGTAGTTTTTTTGTATATCTCCACCTATGCCCTGTCCTCTACCGTGCTCCCCGTGGCTCAGGCTACCGGCGTTCCGATTATCGTGTTGAACATTCAACCGGTGGCGGCAATTGACTACGAGAACTTCAACGCCCTCGGCGATCGGGGTACGATGACGGGAGAGTGGCTTGCTCACTGCCAGGCGTGCTGCGTCCCGGAAATCGCCAGTGTGTTCAAGCGAGCGGGTATCGATTACCACCTGGTCACGGGGTACTTGGGGGAGCCCGCTACGGAAACGGCGATCGCCGAGTGGATCTCCGCCGCCCGGGTTGCCCGCGTGATGCGCACCAATCGCCTGGGAGTCATGGGGCACTACTACGCGGGAATGCTCGACGTCTACACCGATATGACGCGGCAGATCGCTCACTTCGGTGGACATATCGACCTCATCGAGATTGATGAACTCGCAGAACTCCGGGCAGGCGTATCCACCGCGGAGGTAGACCAAAAGCTATCCGAGTTTAGACAGAAGTTTGAGGTCTCTCGCGAATGCGAAACGGAGGAACTCGAACGCGCGGCCCGGACCTCGGTGGCACTGGATAAGCTGGTCTCCAGCCATCGCCTTGGATCGTTAGCCTACTACTACGAGGGCACCTCCGGATCCACCCATGAGGACATCGTCACCTCGGTGATCGCCGGAAATACGCTGCTCACCGGCAACAACGTTCCCGTTGCGGGAGAGTGCGAAATCAAGAACGCCCAGGCGATGAAAATCATGGATAGCTTTGGGGCCGGGGGATCGTTCTCGGAGTTTTACGCCATGGACTTCAACGAGGGAGTGGTCCTCCTGGGCCACGATGGTCCAGCGCACCCGGTGATCGCCGAGGGACCGGTCGGGCTCGTTCCATTGCCGGTGTACCACGGCAAGCCGGGTAAGGGGCTCTCGATCCAAATGACGGTTCAGCACGGACCGGTGACCCTGCTTTCCGTCTGCGAGGGGCCGGAGGGTGTGTATATGATCACCGCCGAAGGCGAGAGCGTTCCCGGTCCGGTACTGCACATCGGCAACACCAACAGCCGGTACCGCTTTTCGTTGCCCCCGCGGGAGTTCGTGGAGCGCTGGTCGCATTTGGGGCCGTCTCACCACAATGCAATCGGCATTGGGCATGTGGCGGATCGAATCGAAAAACTCGGAAGCCTGCTGGGTATTCCGGTGAAACGGGTGTGCTAATATGAAACGAGCAGCGTTTGCAATGCAGCTGAAACCGGGTGTCCGGGATGAGTACAAGAAGCGCCACGACGAGATCTGGCCGGAGCTGGTATCCACGCTGGAGTCAGCTGGGATTCGGGATTACTGGATCTATCTCGATCCTCGTACCGATACACTCTACGCCTCCCAGAAGCTCACTGAGCATAATACCAGCGGCTCACTTCCAGAGACTGACGTGATGCGCCGGTGGTGGGATTACATGGCGGATCTCATGGAAACTAACCCCGACGGCTCACCAGTGGTATACCCATTGGATGAGATGTTTTACCTGGACTAAATCCGAGGAGGATTGCCTTTGTCCGACGAGACGATACTTGAACTGAAAAATATATCGAAGTTCTTCCCCGGGGTCAGAGCGCTGGATAACGTGCACTTCGACTTACGTCCCGGAGAGATTCACGGCCTTATGGGAGAAAACGGCGCCGGGAAGTCGACGTTTATCAAGATCATTACCGGCGTCCACACCCCGGACACCGGAGAGATCTTCATCGATGGCCAAGCGGTTCAATTTAAGAACCCCATGGAGGCGCAGCGCGCCGGGGTGGCCGCGATTTACCAACACGTCACCTCCTATCCGGATCTTACCGTGGCGGAAAACATCTTCATGGGTCACGAACGCGTTCGGCCCCTGACACGACGGATCGACTGGCGCAAGATGCACGAGGAGGCGCAGGCGCTCTTGGAACAGCTGGACGCCAACTTCACCTCCCACGAGCGAATGGGATCGCTCTCGGTGGCGCGGCAGCAGATCGTGGAAATCGCCAAGGCGCTCTCTACCAACGCGCGCATTATTATCATGGACGAACCTACCGCGGCGTTGACGCATCACGAAAGTGAGGAGCTCTACCGCATTACCGAGGGACTGCGGGACTCCGGGGTGGCGGTGATCTTCATCTCACATCGGATGGAAGATATTGAACGGCTCGCCGATCGGGTAACCGTCTTCCGTGATGGGCAGTACATCGGCTCCTGGAACGCCTCCGAGACCGATCAGCACGCATTAATTGTGGCGACGGTGGGTCGTGAGATCTCTCAACTGTACCCCAAACGCAGCATTCACATCGGGGAAGAGGTGCTGCGGGTGGAAAATCTCTCCCGCACCGGCTACTACCGCGATGTGTCGCTTGATGTCCGCGCGGGAGAAATCGTGGCGCTCACCGGACTGGTGGGAGCCGGGCGAACCGAGGTCTGTGAGTCGATCTACGGTGTCTATCCCGCCGACTCAGGAACGATTTACCTGAACGGTGAACCGGTTGCGCCGCAGTCACCGATGGAC
>JAWOCO010000354.1:0-4086 GCA_046483765.1 Alkalispirochaeta sp.
GTTTTTACCATTGATCGCTCTCTTTCTTACCGCGTATCCTAGCAGCAATTCGGTTTTCGTTGACAGCTGTATCTTACCGTGTTTTACTTACTTTTAGAAAGAAAAATAGGAGGGTAGTATGAAAACTAACCGAATTGCGGTGCTCATGGTGGCACTGTTGGTAATTGCTCTGCCACTGTTTGGCTCCGGCCAGTCAGAGGAACAGGGAGAAATCGTCCTCACCTGGCCAAGCATCTGGGTTGGCCAGGACTCCAAAGCTGGGGTAATGGAAGAGATCGTTGCGGAGTTCAACGAGGAACACGCCGGTGAGATCCGCGTGGAAGTTGAGCCGCAGCCGGACTACGATGGCTATGAAGACACGATCCGCACGCGACTCGCCGCCGGCAGTCCTCCGGACATCTTCACCTTTAAGCTGAACCCCACCACCGCTGCCTACTACGACAGCGATCTGCTCCTGGACCTGACCGATGCCCTCGACAGCGATTGGGGAGATACGTTCAACCAGGGAAACATCAACACCTCCACGGTGGGTGGTCGGACCAAATCCCTTCCCTACGAGATCGCCTTTACTCCGATCTGGTACAACACCGATCTCTTTGAGGAAGCCGGTATCGATGAGTTTCCCGAGACGATGGAAGAGTTCTGGGACGCCACCGAAGCGCTGAAGGCGATCGACGTGGTCCCCACCAGCCAGATGACCGGCGGAACCAACGCGTGGACCTCCATGCTGTGGTACACCCACTTCCTGGGCAGCTTCGGCGGACCCGATGCGTACAGCCTGGACTGGGATGATCCCGCCTTTGAAGAGGCCGCCGCGATCCTGAAGCGCCTCTACGAGGACGGCAACACCACCCGTGACGCGATCGGTGCCGACGCCGGCGTCTCCAGTGGTCACTACATGTCTGAGCGGACCGCGATGTTCATTAACGGCCCCTGGTTCATCGGAAACATCCGTGACAACGCCCCCGAGGTATACGAGGCCACGCAGCTGGCTCCCGCGCCTCAGGCAGGTGAGCACCACGGCCACCAGGTGGGTTGGTTGCATACCAACATCGCCGCGGCCAACACCGACGACCCCGCGCGCCGGGAAGCGGTAATCACCTTCTTGCAGCACCTCACCAGCCCCGAAAACTCCCGCCGCGTATCATTGGCGGCCGGTTCGCTTCTGGCGGTAGAGTTTGAACTGCAGGACGGCGACGAAGTGGATCCGCTGCAGCAGCAGTTCATTGCAGCCGGAAACAACGCCGAGTTCCTGATCGACCACATGGAAGCCTCCAAGCCGACTGATGTTGTGGCCGAGCTGGGACAGGCGATCGGTGAAATGGTACTCGAAGATCGCTCTCCCGCCGAGTTTGTCGACATGCTCGAAGCGGCGGACGACTAAGCGCGCATCCGCGCACACCAACTTCACGGGCCCCGGCGGTGTACCGCCGGGGCCCCATTTGGAACACTGAACACTATGGACACATTACGAAAAAGAAACCGAAACACCGCGTGGATCATTCTCTTCCTGCTTCCCGTACTGACACTGATCCTGGCGTTTTTCATCTATCCCATCTTTTTTCTGCTGTACGTGAGCTTCATGGAATGGAACGGGATTCAGTCGATGTCGTTTATCGGTCTGGAAAACTTTCGCGAAATCTTCTCTGAGGACGTTTTCCGGACTTCGATAAAGAACAATATCATCTGGGCGATGTCGGCGGCATTTCTCCAAATACCGTTGGCGCTGATTCTCGCGCTGGTCCTCACCCGGGCACCCCGGGGATGGAAGTTCTTCCGTACCATCTACTTCCTGCCCAACGTGATCTCCCTGGTGGCACTGGCGATGATGTGGTCGGCGCTGTACAACCCGGAGTTCGGTCTGATTAACAGTATCCTTGAAGCGATAGGCCAGGGGGAGCTCACCCGCAACTGGCTGGGCGAGATTAACACCGCGCTCCCGGCGGTGATCTTCTCCTATCAGATCTACGTGGGCTACTTCATGGTGATTATTCTCGCGGGAACGATGTCCGTACCGCGGGAGTTCTATGAGGCCGCCGTCATGGACGGCGCCAACGTGCTCCAGCAGGAGCTGTACATCACCCTGCCGGTGATTCGCGGCATCATCGTCACCGCCGGCACGCTGGCGGTCGCGTTCGCCCTGCGCCAGTTCGAGACTACCTTTCTCATGACCGCCGGAGGTCCTGCCAATCGGACGCCGGTAATGGGTTTGTATATGTATCGTCGGATGGCGGGACTGGATTACGGGAAAGCCGCCGCCACCGGGGTGCTTCTTATCGTCCTGGGAATCGTCATCCTGGGCCTGCTGCAGCGGGTATTCGGCAAGTCCGACGCTGTCGGCGATTCGCAACAATAAGGGAAGGGTTCAGCTCTATGGCACACGATTCATTGAACGAGACCGCTGCTCCGATTCGCATCACCGCCCATACCGCCAAGTGGTTCCTCCTGATTCTGTATCTGGTGATCGCGATCTCTCCGCTGCTATGGCTCACCGTTTCGGCGTTCAAGTCGAACCTGGAAATCCAGACGCAGCCCTTCGCCCTGCCGGCGGTGTGGCAGTTTCAAAACTTCGTCAACGCGGTGACGATCTCCGGATTGCACCAGTTCTTTCTCAACTCGATTATCGTCGCCTCCTTGGCCACCGCGGTAAACTTGTTTGTCACCTCCCTGGCCTCGTTTGTGATCGCCCGGGAGACGTTTCCCCTGCGCAAGACGATCTTCACCGCGATCACCGCGGGAGTTCTGATTCCGATCGTCGCCCTGATGGTGCCGTACTACTCGATTATCGTGGCCCTGGGAATTTACGATCGTCTGGCGGCGCTGGTGGTGACCTACGCGGCGATTAACATTCCGATTTCTACGTTCCTCATTAGCAGTTTCATGACGTCGATCCCGAAAGAACTGGAAGACTCCGCCGAGATCGATGGGTGCAGCTTTTTCCAGCGCTACAGCCGGATCATCATGCCCCTGGCCAAGCCGGGCCTGGTCACCGCCGGAACGTTCGGATTTATCTACGCGTGGAACGAGTTCATCTACGCGCTGCTTTTGACCTCCTCCCGCAGCGCCCGCACCGTACAGCTGGCGATTCGCTTCTTCACCAGCCAGTTCCGTACCGACTACGCCGGTATGTTCGCCGCGATCGTCCTGACGATGATCCCCACCGTGGTGGTGTATATCTTCCTCCACGACAAGATCATCTCCGGTCTCACCGCCGGCGCCGTCAAGGGATGAGCCCCGGCCCCAGGGCCGACGGCGGCCCGTGGCAGCGGGTAGGCGCGTTCCAGGCGGACCTGCACCAGGGCCACCGCTACGATGATGCCGGTACGGGGCCCCGGAGAGACGCCCGGGAGCGCGCAGCAGCCGGCGGCCCTCAGACCAAAACCCGCGACGACGACACCGCGCCGCACCGCCACCAACCCTACTGGCACGCCAAACCCGGCAGCCACGACGACGGCGAACTGTCGGGACTCTTTCTCGGGGGGATCGGCGCCCCCGTGGTGGGGCGCGACCTGGACGGCAGCTTCGCTCGCTGGCACCTACAGAACGGCTACCACCTGCGCCAATCGATAGACAGTGCATTTTTCGCGCTCCGCTGGGCGGAGAGGGGATCCGGCGGTTCCGCCGAGGGCCAGCGGGCCGGCGGAGAGGCGGCCGCCAACCTTACCGGGCGAGATGGGTCCTCAGGCAGAGACGCCCCCCTCCAGCCCCGGGCCGGCTACTTCCGGTTGGCCAGCCCGGACCGCGCGGACCCACCGGGCGGCGGGTCGCGTCCCGAGCCCGCGCCCCCGGCCCGTGGCCCCGGCGCTGAGCACAGCGGCGCCTCCCGGGACACGCCACCGACCTCCGCGCCACAGCGTACCGTGTACTCCCTGTTCCCCGTGATTCACGAGCACTACCGGGGGGACGATCTCCCGCTGGAAGTGGTGGCGGAGTTCTGGACGCCTCTGTTGAACGAGTCGGAGGGCCGCTCCACCGCCTCCTGGCCGGTGTGGTTTGCCACGATCACCGTGGTGAACCGCGGCGAGGGCGATCTGGAGATCGACACCGCCGCGTTCTGGCCCAACCTACTGGGCTGGCGCGCCGCCC
>JAWOCO010000016.1:0-3220 GCA_046483765.1 Alkalispirochaeta sp.
CTGGAGATTCTCCAGCGCTACGGCGTAGCCGACGATCTGGTGGCGGCGGGGCTGCCGGTGCCCCAAGCCGTGATCCACGGCGACCGCGGGGTGGTGGCGACCCCTGGCTTCCAGGGGGTACGCTCCCCATTTCCGTTTATCCTGACCCTGCCGCAACGGCGCACCGAAGAGATTCTCGCTCGCCACCTGCAGCGATACCCCACCGTGCGGATCGTCCGGGACACCACGGTGACGCAGGTCGACCTGGCAGAGGACCACGTCACCGTGCACCGCGCGCCGACCACCGCACCCCCGGCTCCCCAGGCTGCCGCCGATGACCCGCAGACCGCGCTCCGTGCCCGCTATCTCGTCGGCTGCGACGGCAAGCACAGCACCCTGCGCCGCTTCGTTTCCGAGTCGTGGAGCGGTCACCCCCTGCCCGAGACGTTTGCCATGGCCGATATCAGTGACGACACGAGCCTCGGTGATGCGGCTCACCTGTACTTCACGCGGGAGGGGTCGGTGGAGTCGTTTCCGCTTCCCGGCGGGATCAGACGGTGGATCGCGGAAACGCCCTGCTGGTATCGGGAGGCACCGCCGGGTCTGGTGCAGGATCTCGTGGCACAACGCACCGGCGTGTCGCTGATCAACTCCCGGGAGCACTGGCGCAGCAGCTTCCAGACGGAGCGTTACCGCGCAGCGCGCTGGCACCAGGGGCACGCACTCCTCGCCGGCGATGCCGCCCACGTGATGCCGCCGATCGGGGGCCAGGGAATGAACGTGGGATTTGGCGACGCCGAACACCTTTCGGATCTGCTGATTCTCGCCCACCGGGATCACGAGCGGTACGCTCGGGAAGCACCGCGTTACGAGGCGCGGCGCCAACGCGCCTTTGAGGTAGCCGCGGGCCGCTCGATTCTCGGCATGAAGATCGGTGCCGCCCAGGGAACCGTGCGTTCTGCTCTGCGAGGATGGATGATCCGCGGAGCGCTGCGGGGAAGAGCCGCGGACTGGGTGATGGAGCATTTTGCCATGATCGCCTCACCCTACCGTCGCAGCCCCTGGCGCCGGGAAGTTGAGCTATTTGCGGGCGATTAGCACCGTAATAATGCCGAAGAAGAACCGTCGTTCAGAGATCGATCGAAATCCCACCGATCGTAGGAGCGAGAGAAACTCACTGCGCGGCGGAAAACGGCGCAGACTCTCGGCGATATACCCGTAGGCCTCGGGGTTGCCGTGGAGAAGCTGACCCCAGAGGTAGCCCCAGATGCGCAACAATCCCACCTGCGCCGCGGAGATCGCGGCCAGATCGCTCCGGGAGAAATCCAGCACCCCCACTACACCGCCGGGAGCGAGCACCCGGAAGAACTCCCGCGCCGCCGCGGGGAGATCTGGGGCGTTCCTCAAGGCGTACCCGGCGGTGATCAGATCAAAGCGGTTTGGTTCATAGGAGAGCTCCCCCATGTCCCCCTGCTCGAAGCGAATCGCCGTGGCCGGCCCACCCCGCCGGAGCGCCCGGCGCCGGGCGCGGCTGAGCATCTCCGGAGTCAGGTCCATCGCCGTGACGCGGGCTTCAGGAAACCGGTGGGACAGCTCAAGCGCCAGGTCACCGGTTCCACAGGCCACGTCCAGCACCTCACCGGCGCGGCGCCGCGTGACCCGCCGGAGGAGCACCGCCTTCCAGTACCGGTCCTGCCCAAAGGAGAGCAGCCGCGTCACCAGATCGTAGCGCGTTGCCACCACCCGGAAGAGGCGCCGGTTATAGTCGCGCTTACTTCCGGAATCACCGAGATCGAACTGGGCCATCCGCTCCCGTAATTTTGTGTCAATCTTCACAGGTACTCCATTTTTTCATTGCCTCCCGGCGAGAGAAACCGTACGTTCTGAGTATGAATGAGTCAACCGGCGTGTACCTCCACGGCATAGACACCGCAGTTCCGGAACATTTCTACACCCAGGAGTTTGCCCAACAGTTCATGCGGCGACTCTATCCGGACGGTTCACGAGCGCAGAAGCTCATTGACCGAATCTATCCCGCCTCGGCGATCGAGAAACGCCACACCGTAATTAACGACTACGGGAAAGAGGTGGCGGACTACACCTTCTATCCACCGTCGGCGGATCTCAAACCGGAGCCCACCACCAAGACCAGAAACGACCTCTACATTACCGAGGCGCAGCGGTTGGCGTTGCAGGCGGCGCGCACCCTCTTTCGGCGGTTCCCGGATGCCCAGGCGGGTATTACCCACCTGATCACCGTGAGCTGCACGGGATTCTCCGCGCCAGGATTCGATTTCTATCTGGTGAAGGAGCTGCCCCTGGACCCGGCGGTGCACCGTTTCCACTTGGGATTTATGGGCTGCTACGCCGCCTTCCCCGCCATGAAAATGGCGGACTCCATCTGTCGCGCGGATCCCACCGCCCGGGTGTTGATCATCAACGCCGAGCTCTGTTCCGTCCACATGCAGCAGAAGGAGGATATCGATGTGATCGTGGCCAACGGACTCTTTGCCGACGGTGTCTCCGCGGCGCTGGTCTCCGCCAATCCGGCGGACAGCTCCGGGCCGCGGCTGGCGTTCCGTTCGTTTGCCACCCGCACCGCCCCGGACAGCGAGGACGACATGGCCTGGAGCATCGGACAGACCGGCTTCGACATGAAGCTTTCGATCTACGTGCCACGGATCATCGAACGGAACATCGCCTCCCTGATTGATGACGCCATGGCCTCCTCCGGCCTCACGCGCAACGAGGTGGATATCTGGGCGATTCATCCCGGGGGGCGAGCGATTCTCGAGAAGGCCGCCGCCACACTGGAGGTGGACGCGGCGGCGTTTCACCACTCCTACGAGGTGCTGCGGGAGTTCGGCAATATGAGCTCCAGCACAATTATGTTCGTCCTCAGACGCATTCTCGCCGATGACAGCCAAAGCGGAAACGTCTTTGCCACCGCCTTTGGTCCCGGCCTGACGATGGAAGCGGCCCACATGCATAAAGAGCGATCGTGAGGGCTCACTCGTGAGGAATCGCTCGTGAGGAACCACCCGTGAGACATGACTGGCGCCGGCGCTCGGCGGATGCCGAACTGATGGACCGCCCCGACGCCGATGGTACCAAACTCATCACCACGATCCGCCAGTTCCGCGCGATTAATCGGCTGGTGAGTCGGTCGCGATCACTGATCCGCGCCCACATCCTTCGCGACGCTCGGCGCCGCGGAGTATTCCGCATCACCGTGCTCGAT
>JAWOCO010000116.1:0-6403 GCA_046483765.1 Alkalispirochaeta sp.
GATTGCGGGCCAGGGTGATGTAAAAGGCGGCGGAGAAGACCGCCCCCACCACCAGCAGTATCCCCAGACTCTGATTGGAGCCGGCCGTGGCCGAGGCGGCGTCGCCCACCACCAGGAGCACGATTCCCGAAATAGAAACCACCACCGCCACCAGCCCTCGGCGCTTAATCGGTTCACCCAGGAAGATCGCCGCCAACACCATCACCGCCAAGGGAATGGTGGCGATGATCAGCGAGGCGGTGGTGGCGGTGATCAGGCTGAGTCCGAAGCTCTCGAAGAGAAAGTAGGCTACCGGCTCGGCCAGCGCGGTGAGGGCGATCAGCCAGTGGGTGCGGCCGCTGAAGCGTGGCCTGCCGCGGATCGCGATGACGATCGCCAGTAGAACGGAGGCTGCGGCAAAACGGATTCCCATATAGGTGAGCGGCGTGATCTGGGTGAGTACCAGTTTCGAGGCGACAAAGGAAACTCCCCAAAAGACCATGGTCAGGAGCATCGCCCCTTGTACGAGTAACGGATGTGGTTTCATCGGTGGTGTCGAGTGTAGCGCGGTGATGCATTGCCTCACAAGCCAGGAGGGGTGACAATGGGGATATGAACCAATACCAATGGCCGCTACACGGGCACATCACCAGTCGAATGATCTACGGATGCATGAACCTTGGATCTAATCCCGACGCCGCACCGGCCGCGCTGGACGCGGCGGTGGACGCCGGTTTCACCGCCTTTGATCACGCCGATATCTACGGGGCGGGAGCGTCGGAGGAGGTCTTCGGCGCGTGGCTGGTGGAGCACCGGGAACTGCGCGACGAGATTCTGATCCAATCCAAGTGCGGTATCCGTCCTGGAGACCCAGTGATGTACGATTTTTCGCGAAATCACATCGTCACCTCCGTGGAAGGAATCCTGTCTCGCCTGGGGATCGAGTATCTCGACGTACTGCTACTTCATCGTCCCGATCCGCTGGTTGAGCCGGAGGAGGTGGCCGATGCGTTCGATCTCCTCTTCCGCACCGGCAAGGTCCGCTCGTTTGGCGTGAGTAATCACTCCGCCTTCCAGATGGAGTACCTCAGCAGTGTCCTCGACCACAGCCTGGTAGCCAATCAACTGGAGATCAGCCTTGCCCATCCCGACATCGTCACCGCGGGAACCGCCGTGAATCAGCGGGAGCCCGCTATGGCGATGCGCGCGGGGGAAGTGATCGATTACTGCCGACTCAACGGAATCACCCTGCAGGCGTGGGGCCCGCTGGCGCAGGGCCGGTACTCAGGTCGCGAAGACTCCCCTGCGGCCACCGTAGTGACGGAGATAGCACAGCGCTACGGGGTGAGCCGTGAGGCGATCGTGCTTGCCTGGCTGTTGAGACACCCGGCACCAATTCTGCCGGTTATCGGCACCACCAATCCCACGCGGATTGCGGCGTGTGCCGAGGCGGATACGATTATTCTGGATCGGGTGGACTGGTTTCGGCTGCTGGAGGCTGCCCGGGGGGTGGGCATGCCGTAGCCCGGCGATGTGCCGGCTTGTGCCCGCGGTTCGTCCTCGGGTTCGCGTCCGGGGTTCGTGGTCGGGCCGGGGCGCGGCCGCGGCGTTCGCGGGCGCGACTTACAGCAGGTTGTCCACTTCGTACTGCATGACGCGCCGCAGGAAGGTGTACAGCTTTGCCCGGACGCGGCTGTCGTCGATCGGATCAAACATGATTACCGAAACGGTGCCCTCTGGAGAGGATCGCGTGCCGCGAATCGTCCCTCCCACTGAAAGAATGCTGCCCCACAGGCGGAGCTGAATATCGGGGAGGACCGTACCCGGGCCGAAATCGGTCTTCAGGAGGCACGCCATACCAGCCTCACTGATATCGAGAATTTCGCCGGTGACCGTGCTGCTGCCGGCGGTGGCGTGGAGGGTGCCCTTGCCCTTGGGGACCTTGACCCGCACAAACCGTCGGTCTCCCCGGGCCTCCACCGCTTCCAGCGCCTTCATCACGATTCGGGCACTCTTCTGAAACCCCAGTTCCAGGATCACGTAGCCGCAGGTAGCTCCCAGGTCCATGAGGTAGTGTTTCGCCAGCTCCTGGTTGGCGTTGTAGGAGAGGATCCCTACCTCCGCCCCGTGCTGATCCTTACCGCTAATCACCGCGCGCACGATCTGTTCCATGGCTGCCGGCGGCAGATGTGAATCAATATTGAAGTACACCACCGACTCGGGAAACGCCCGGAGAACTGCATTGATCTTGCGGTGATCCTTTACAATAGCCGCCTCGTACTGGGCGGTCACCAGAAAGTGGATCATCTGTTCCTGGACTACACTGGGAGGGTTAACAAACAGGACCCGTCGCCCCCCAGGACGGCCCACTCGTCGCCGGGGGGTGGGGTTTATCTGTGGTCCGGCGCTGTTACTCACACTATGCTCCTTAAGTAGCAGTGTGACGCAAAAGCGCCGCAATATCTATGATACGGGTCTCGCCGCGGGCCGCCCGGCTCGGTAGCGGGCCGCCCGGATCAGCTCGGTGCGTCGGCACCCCACAGCTGTCGGAGTCGCGCGTCACGACCGCATCCGGTGCGATAGGTGCGGTACCGTAGCGGGTTCTTGCGGTAGTAGTCCTGGTGGTACTCTTCCGCCACATAGAACTCCTCGGCGGGAAGTACCTCAGTAACCACGTCGCGTCGAAGACGGCCCGATTCCTGCAGTGCGGTCTTACTCGCTTCCGCCGTTTCCCGCTGGGCATCGTTTCGGTAAAAGATACCGCTGCGATAGCTGGAACCGCGATCGCAGAACTGTCCGCCCGCGTCCAGAGGATCGATGTTCACCCAGAAGACCTCTAATAGTTCCTCATAGGAGATCTCCTCCGGTCGGTAGACCACAATCACCGCCTCGTAGTGACCGGTGTTGTTGCGCACTACCTGCTGATAGGTGGGATTGGCCAGAGATCCGCCGGTGTACCCAGATATCGTCTCTACCACCCCGTCCAGCTTGTCGTAGGGTGGTTCCATGCACCAGAAGCATCCGCCGGCCAGCACTGCCGCAGCCTCATCCTCTTCCAAGGAGGAAAAATCGAAGGCCGGTTGCTGCGCGAATACCGGCAGGACCAGCACCAAAAGCACACCCACGGTTAGTAATCTGACTTTCATTCTCATATACTAAAGGATACTACTTGAACTCACGATCGGGGAGGTGAAATGCACAGGAAGAGATGCGCCAGGGAGAGCCGTATGATCCTGGTGGTTCTGGTACTGATCGTTACCACCGGAGTCGCTTCGGTGACGGCCGTTGATCTGCATCGGGAGATAATCACTCCCGCCCAGCAGTATGTGGGGGTGCAGTATTGCCACGGAGGGACCGACCTACCGTGCTTCGATTGTAGTGGATTCGTCCGCAACGTCTACGCACCGCTGGTCCCGGACATTCCGCGCATCTCCAACGATATGGCGCGTTTTGGGGAGCGTGTGCCGCGAGCGGAACTCCGTGCCGGGGACCTGGTCTTCTTTACCACCGGTACCCGGCGCGACGTGGTCACCCACGTGGCGATCTATATGGGTCAGGATTCGATTATTCACGCGATTTCCGACGGACCTAACCGGGGCGTCACCGTGACACCCCTGAGCGCTCGGTACTGGCGGACGCGGTATCATAGTGCCCGGCGAGTGGTTCGTGTGGAACCGCGGGGAGCGGCGGAACCGGAGGAAACCGAGCAGGCGATCGAGTATGCCCTGGGTTCCTACACCGGCGATTTGGCCAACGGTGTACCCCATGGACAGGGGCGTATGGAACTGGAGAACGGAGACCTCTACGTCGGCCAGTTTGCCGAAGGCGAGTTTCACGGAACCGGGCAGTACCGCTGGGCTTCGGGAGATGTCTACCGCGGTGAGTTTGTCCGGGGCGAGATGGTCGGCGCCGAACCCGCGCAGGAGACGTATATGGAAACCGCCGCCTCCCCCTGGGATACCTGGGACGGTATTGTGGAGGGCGATTTTCGGGCATGGTTACAGCAAGAGCAGGACGCCTTTGAGGAGTGGAAACGGAACAATTAGGCTCGCTGCGCGACGTCTGGTATGCACGTGGTATGCGCGTGGTATGCGCGATTACCGGTCTACCCGGACCTATCGCAAAAAGACCCACGTGTGTGCATCGGAGAGGTCCGGCCGGAACCGGTACCCGTCGTCTTCGTAGGCCTTGAGCGCCTCCGGATCGGTGATGCGATTCTGCACGATGTAGCGCGCCATGCGCCCCCGTTGGCGCTTGGCGTAGACCCCGATCGTCCGCGGACGCGACCCCTTCTGGTCCTTGAACACCGGCGTGATCACCGGGTGATCCAACTCGGCGGGACTCACGGCGCGCATGTACTCCTGGGAGGCCAGGTTCACCAGAGCGGAACCGTTCTGGTGGGTGAGTTGCTCCTCCAGGTAAGCGGCAATGCGCGTGCCCCAGAAATCGTAGAGGTTAGTGCCACGGACGTTCGCCAAGCGGCTGCCCATTTCCAGGCGGTACGGGAGCATCAGGTCCAGCGGGCGCAGCACACCGTACAGACCGGATAGAATCCGCAGGTGGTCCTGGGCGAAGGCGATATCGTCAACGGTCAGCGTGTCCGCCTCCAGTCCGCGGTAGACCTCGCCGCGGAACGCCAGGAGCGCCTGGCGGGCATCTCCCGGGGTGTCATGCTTACTCTGACGCCAGGAATCAAAGCGCTGGGCGTTGAGCTGAGACAGCTCTCCGTTGATACTCATGAGCTCCCCCAGTTCATCAGGGGATAACCGGGCAGCAGTGGCCGCCAGCTCTCCCGCCTCGGAGAGAAAAACCGGTTGGGTGAACGTGTCGATCGGTGTAGCCGACTCGAAGTCCAACGTCTTTGCCGGTGAGAGTACCGCGATCATTCTCGCTCTCCCTGCTCGTTGTCGTCGTGCTGGTAGTTGTCGTGCTGGTAGTCGTCGAGGATCTGGAACAGCTCGCTGACAGAGGTGTTTTCATCAGTAACGGTGAGCGTCGTCCCGTCGCGGGCGATCAGCACTACCGCAAACTCGCGATTTCCCAGCTCCAGTTGTTCCGCGGCAAGCTCCACATCGTATGATACGGGGTCGACATCCATGACGTGGATCTCCCGGGCGGCGACACCGCTCCATACCGTGGAGAGGTCGAGATTTACCATAAACGGCCGATCGTCATCCCGGTTTCGGGCGAACACGAGAATCACCGGCTGCTCGTCGCGAAACTGAGCGAGATTAACCTCTTGAGCGATAAGTGCAGGAGTGAGTAGGACCAGCAGAAGAGTAAGGCCCACGATACGGGGTAACGTCTGTTTCACACCGTCAGCGTACTCACTTGACCGGAGGGCTGCAACCGCTTGAGGCGCTCCAGACTGGACAGACGTGGACTCTTTACGCCACGATACGACCATGGCACGCAGCGTGGTCCCGCTCATACTCGTAGTACTGATGAGTATCGGCTCGGCTCCGGTGATGGGGCAGAGTATGTCCCAGGTTCAGCGGGATCTGCTGCCCCTGGGTCTCGAGGTGGAAGGACGTCCCGTAACCCGCCCGGAGGACGTGTTGTTCTATGGGCCCCGGGTTCCGCGCGTTCACCGGCATGGACTGGAACGTGTCTCTGAGCGTCAGTTCTTTGAGATCGCCGGCGACGAGGATGCCGCCCGGCGCGCCCGCAATCATCGGGGTATTAACATCGCCCTCAGTGCCGTGTCGATCCTGAGCTTCTTCTCCGGTCTGGCGCTCTTTGGCGCCGCCGACGAGGTGGACTTGGGGTTGTTTGGTCTCCCACCGGAGACGCAAGGGCGTGTGCTGAGCATCGGGCTTCTCGGTGGAAGTCTGGTCCCCGCTACCCTGACTGTGGTTCGCGGACAGCACTGGGCGCCCTTGGAATACAGCTACCAGACGATGCGCGCATATAACGAGGCCGCAGGCCGCTAGCCGGCGGCCGACCAAACGAGCCCGCAGGCCGCTAGCCGGCACCGACCAAATGAGTCCGCCGGTGGTGATCCGCCCGGCGGAACCCAGTTTCATTCAAAGCTCAGAGGAGTCTCCATGGCCACCGTTCACTTACTTCCCGCCCCGCACCTTCACCACGCCGATCGGGTGCCTCCCTGGGCGGAAAGCGTCCTTTCCGATGTGACTGCGGAATTCGTCGAGCCGATGACCGCCGGGGTAGGCGATTTGCTCACGGTACGCCTGTACTGTGACGGCGCGGCGCCGATTGGCGGGGTACAGCTGCGCCGGATTCGCGACGGCTCCCACCACCGGATTTCCATGACCGCTCGGGGTGTCGGCGTGTGGGAGGCTGCGGTGGAGGTGGATACCACCGAACCGCTGCGGTGGCACTTCATCCTCCAGTCGGACACGGGGCCTTACTTCTACAACCAGGTTGGCGTGCATTCAGTGCCTCCCACAGAGGACTTCGATTT
>JAWOCO010000128.1:0-3025 GCA_046483765.1 Alkalispirochaeta sp.
GCGGCGCGGGCGCGGGTGCGGGTGCGTCCGTGTGCTGCTGCGCGTCTGGAGGCGGCGCGGGCGCGGGCTCGCTCGTCTGCTGGTGCGGGTCTGGAGGCGGCGCGGAAGCGGGCGCCTCATGACCAGAGGGGGCGGGCGCGGGCGCGGGCTGTCCGCCGGGAGCACCCGAATCGGCCGCGGCGGCCCGTCCAGGCGCGGCAGGCCCTCCAGCCGCGGCGGGCATCGTGCCCGCCGGCGCCCACCGCTCCAGCGCGGTGAGAATCTCCCGGCCGATCTCGTGAAGTCCCGGCTCCTTGGGAGTGAAGAGCAGCGCCTCCAGATGGTCTTTGGCGCGGAGCGCGAGATTTATCAGCGCCGGGGTGACCGGCAGTTCGCCGTTCCGCAGGCGATCAAAGACCGTCTCCACCGCATGAGCGAAGGCCACCAGCTCCGGCAGATCGAACATCGTCCCGGAACCTTTGATCGTGTGCAGGCTACGAAACGCCGCCGCCACCAGGTCCGTATCCGTGGGATCGTCCTCGAGCCCCAGCAGACTTTCTTCCAGCTCCGCCAAGAGCTCCCGCGCTTCCTCACGAAACGTCTGTAGGGGATCGTCGTGCATCGTCATTTACAGCTCCGGCAGTCCCGCGAAGGAGAGCATTCGCGAGAAACGCGAGCGCGACTGATCACCCGAGAACTCAACGGAAATCTCCCGCGCTTCCGCCTCGCGACGAAAGACGAGGCACAGCTGCATACCGCT
Organism: Alkalispirochaeta sp.; assembly: GCA_046483765.1. Lineage (GTDB taxonomy): Bacteria > Spirochaetota > Spirochaetia > DSM-27196 > Alkalispirochaetaceae > Alkalispirochaeta. The sequence continues at coordinate 740 of JAWOCO010000128.1, forward strand.
GAGATCAAAGGAGGTCACCTGTTCCACCTGAACGGTCACCGGACGGTGCAACTCGAGCGCCGCCGCAAACTGACGCTGCACCTCTGCTACCGTATCGATGGTGAGTTCGCCAACAATTTCCACTGCCACCGATTCCGTCTGCGGTTCGTGATGTACATGAACGCGAGACTCAGGCATATTCAGAACGATACCGAACCGGTTACCCGTTTCAGCACCTTCAGTAGTTTCTCTTTATCGAAGGGCTTCACCAGCCACGCGGTGGCCCCCGCCTCACGACCGGCCTGCATCTTGCTCTCCTCCGACTCCGTGGTGAGCATGATAATCGGCACCGATGCCGCTACATCTCCGGCGCGCACGCGGCGAACAAACTCCACCCCATTCATTTCGGGCATGTTGTAATCAGAGATGATCACCCGTACATCTTCGTCGAGCTTGGCAAGCCCCTCCGGCCCATCGGCTGCGGCGTCAACCACGTATCCCGCGCCCTTGAGCACGATCGAAGTCATCTGGCGCATGGACACCGAGTCATCTACCACAAGAATTTTATCCGGCATGAATTATCCTTCCTTCGCTATGGGCAGCGTCATCGTCACCCGTACTATCGTTTCGGGAACCCCACCGGTATAGTCCACCCCATTACCTGCGGTGATCCACCCGCCGTGACGCTTTATGAGTTTGCGAACAACGTATAGTCCCGTTCCATACCCCCACCGTTCCCGGGGGTGTTCGGTCTGAAACGCATCAATCGTGTAGAACAGATCAAAGACCAGTTCGGAGAAGTCATAGGGGATTCCGAAGACCGGCTCGCCGTCACGGTCCATCGCCTGCGCGGGGCGGGCAGTATTGGAGACGGTGAGATCCAGATAGTCCTGGGAATCGCGATTACGGCAGAACCCGATCACGATACGACCCTTCGGCGGCGAGTACTTCATCGCATTCACCAGCAGCTCATGGATCGCCTGGGAGAGGTACTCCTGGTCACCGGTAATCGAACCAACCGGTTCTTCCGATGAGCGCATGACGTGCAATGAGCGCTCCTGGGAGTCCTCGCCCAGCAGCGTCGCCGCCTGCGTTTCGACCTCTCCCACCAGATCGGAGATCGAGATGGAGGAAGTCTCCAACGGCATCGACTCGAGGCCGGCGATGAAGGTGACGTAGTCAAAGATCTCCTTCTGTCCCGCCCCGGCGGTGATCACCATCTCCAAGAGCTCCCGGTCTACCGCCACGGTGCCGTCGGCACCCGCCGCAGCGGAGCCCGCCGCAGCAGAGCCGCCCGCAGCAGAGCCCCCCTCGGCGGCACCTGCCTCATCCACGACGCTCCGCAGGAGATCGACCCACAAAAATCCACCCGCCTGGTTGATCGTCCGGGAGAGGAGATTGATCATCTGCTCAGTCTGGGTGATGTCCTTCGCGGCGTAGAGCAGGCGCCAATTGGTGAGCTGCTTCCGCTCCAGCTCCAGTAGTTCCCGCTCCTGCTCCACCCGCCGGACGAGACGTTCGCGCTGCTTGGCCTCCAGCGTCTTTTCCACCCGAAAGAGCAACTGCTCCCCCACAATCGGCTTCAAGATATGATCGTCGGCGCCGGCCTTTACCAGCTCCACCGCGAGCTTCACATCGGTGTTGGCGGTAAGAAACAGAAACGGCGTGTCCCGATCCTGAGCACGGACCTCGTGCAAGAGCTGGTCGCCGTTCATTCCGGGCATAAAGTAATCGGAAATAATCACGTCGTAGCGCGTCGTCTTTAGGTGGGAAAGCGCCCGTACCGGGGACTCAAAGGCCTCAACGTGGTACCCCTGGTTCTGGAGCACTCTCTCAACGATGGCGCGGCTGGTGGGGTCATCTTCGACAACGAGTATACTGCTCAAGGCGTAGTTCCTTTCTGCGATGATAGGACCGAAAACGGGTTCTATGCAACTGCGTGCCGCCCGAACGCCTACCGGGCAGCTACCGCGGCAGCCGCACCGAAAAGCGAGAGCCTTGGCCCGGGGTGGACTCCACGTCGACCTCGCCGTTGTGCGCCTGCACCACCGCCCGCACCAGGCTCAGGCCGAGCCCCAAGCCGCGTTGGTCCGGCTGGATGGGACCACGGTACATGCGATCCCACACGCGCTCGCGTTCGGTCTCGCTGAGGCCGGGCCCGGTATCACTAACCGCCAGTTCCACCTCGGCCCCCACCACCCGGGCGGAAAGCGTCACCAAGCCATCCTGCCGGCAGTACTTCACCGCGTTATCCACGAGGTTTGCCATCACCTGCCGCAGGCGCAGGCGATCCGCCTCAACCACCAC
>JAWOCO010000207.1:0-10549 GCA_046483765.1 Alkalispirochaeta sp.
TCCAGGGAGATTCCGCCTTTCAGTATCGCGGTGAACCGGACGTATCGCTGCGTCTTTCCGACGGAGGTACGGTGATAGATACCCGGGGACGAGTGTACATGGACCGGGGAATTTTCCAGTTTCATGAGGGCCAACTATTCTCGATTGCGCTCTACCTGGATCGCAGCCGTCTCGACTACTTCCAATTGTACGAGCAGTTTCGCGGTCGCTACGGTGAACCGGTAGATCTGGATCCGCAACGGGCTCTGTGGGAAGATGATGTCACGCGGATCGAACTGGAGCGTCCGCTCACCGTAAGGTACCTTGATCTGGAGACGTTTCAGGCTCGGCGCCAAAACACGCGGACTCAACAAGCCGCCGAGGACGTGGCCCGAGAGCAGTTTCTCGAGGAGTTCTGATGCGCCGAACCACACTGACGCGAATACGGCTCACGCTGACCCTGGCACTGCTAATCGCCGCGCTCCCCGGCTGTTCCGGGGAAGAGCAGGTCGCCCTACCGGTGGGCGACCACGTGTTTCAGGTAGAGATCGCTGATACCCCGGAATCCCGTCAACAGGGCCTGATGTTCCGCGAAGACTTGGGCCCGGACGAAGGAATGCTGTTCGTGTTTCCCGATTCCCAGGTCCGTAGCTTTTGGATGAAGGACACCCCGTTACCACTTTCGATCGCCTACATCTCGGCGGAGGGGCGGATTCTCGAGATTCGGCGCATGGAACCATATTCCGAGGAACCGGTGCGCTCCCGGTATCCCGCCCGATACGCCCTGGAAGTTAACCGCGGACGGTTTTCAGAAGTCGGTGTCACTCCGGGGGATGAGATCGATCTGTCTGTTCTTCGGTGAGTTCCGGAAACAGCTCGAAGGAGGGCGGGTTCTCCTCATCTACCGGCTGGTTCGCCAGGATCTCCACCCGCCGTTCGATTCGCTGCAACTCCGTATCGAGGGTCCGAGCGAGTTTCACCCCCTCCTCAAAGAGTTCCGCGGCAGCGTCAACCTGGATCGATCCATCCCGCAGCTTCTCGGCGATCTCTTCCAGTCGTGCCAGGCGTTGTTCAAAGTCACTCATCTTCCGTCCTCTCTACGGTTATCGATTTATCCGAAAACTGCAGCTGCAGCCGATCTCCCGGTACCGTCTCCGATGCCCGGGTGACGATCGTACCGCCGTCGGCGGATCGCACCACCGCGTATCCCCGCTGCAACGCCCGATACGGTGACGCTCCATCTACCCGCTCCCGGGCCAGTGCCAGCTGATTGCGCTTTTTCTCCAGGAGCGCCGCCATCCGGTCGTGGATCGTCTGTTGCGCCTCATCGAACCGTTGGTACCACGGTTGGAGTAGGTTCCGAAACCGGTAGCGCAGTTCCGCCTCCGACACTCGATCTCGCCGCGCGCGCAGCGTGGACAGGCGGGTGAGAAAGTCCCGTACCAGCGAGGTGCCGGCCCGTTCGATCCTACCGATAACCTCAGCGGCTCCCTCGGAGACGATCTCGGCGGCGGCGGAGGGCGTGGGCGCGCGGTGGTCGGCGGCAAAGTCGCTGAGCGCCCAGTCAACTTCGTGCCCCACCGCGGAAATCACCGGCGTCTGTGACGCGGCGATCGCCCGGATCACGCGTTCATCACTGAACGGCAGAAGATCCTCCAAGGATCCACCGCCGCGCGCCACTATGATAACATCCGCCACACCGTGGCGGTCGGCGTAGCGTATCCCTCGGGAGATCTCGTCGGCGGCAGTAGCACCCTGCACCGTGGCGGGAATGATTCGTGTATCCAGGGGCGCCGCGCGCCGTCGAACCACCTGTAGGATGTCACGAATTGCGGCACCGGTGGATGAGGTTACTACCGCCACCCGCCGCGGAAGGCGAGGCAGGGGGCGTTTTCGCTGAAAGAGGCCTTCCGCGGCAAACTGTCGCTTGCGCTCCTCCAGCAAGGCCAGGATCCGCCCTGTGCCGGCGCGGGTCATGGAGCGCACGATTAACTGGTAGTTACCGCGCGGCGGGTAGACGCTGACCGACCCCCGTACCTCGAGAACGTCTCCGTCCTGGGGAGTAAAATCCACATGGTGCGAGTTTCCGCGAAACATCACGCAGGAGAGCACCGCCTGGTCGTCCTTGAGACTGAAATACATGTGCCCCCGCGCCGAGGGTCGGAGGTTGGAAACCTCGCCTTCCACGGCGATCCATGAAAAGCCGGCCTCCAGCACCTCCTTGATCGAAGTGGTGAGCTCGAAAACGGAGTATATTGCGGGACGTTCCATGGGGGGAGGCTACCCCACGCCTCATGACACACTCAAGGCCTGTCGATACACTACGTAGCGATGGATCACCTGGTACTCTACGCACCCCGGATTTCTCCGTATCTGCACCACCCGTTCCCCGACGGAACAACCGCCCTGGACCATCTCATCCGCCGGGTGGAGGCGTTGCAGGACGCGCTGGACTCGCTGCGGTCGGTCCACGTCTTGTGCGGTGAGTCTGCGCGGGACCTTCCCGTGCCGCAGACGTGGAACGTTATTGAAGTAGATGGCAAGCTCGGCGATGAACTCGCGAGCGCCGCCGCGTTCCGGGCCCTGGATGCCAAGCTGGACGGGGAGGATGGCGCGGTGATCCTGACCGCCGCGGATGGCCCGTTCTTTGATATCGCCCTGGCGCGGTACCTGCACTCCCTCCACCGCCAGGCGTGGTGCGACTATACCTTTGGTGACGGATTTCCCACCGGATACGCCGTAGAAATCCTCCGCCGCGGCGTTCTATCCTCCCTGGCGCAGCTCGCGGAAGGGGGAAATCAGACGTGGACCCGCTCCTTCGTGTTTGATGCGCTCAGCAGCGATATCAACGCCTTTGACGTGGAAACTGAAGCGGCTGTGGAGGATCTGGCTCTGCTTCGTTTGTCCCTCACGGTCGATACGCGGGCAAACTTCGCGCTGTGTCGCCGACTGGTAGAACGAAAGCTCACCGACCCCACGGATCCAAGGGCTGTGCCGGACCCGGCGCGGGAGCGATACGATCATCGTCACCTTCCGCTTCTAGCGGCGCTTCGGGATGATGCCGCCCTGCGCCGAACACTGCCGTACTACTATCAGATCCAAATCACCGATGAAATGGCCCAACGGCCGGCCTACCTCCCCTGGGACGATCCTCAGCTGGAGGTGCACCACCCCGGGGAAGGGACGTTCCTCTCACCGGAACGCTGGGACCAGCTGATTGCCCAGATCGCAGAGGTCACCCCGGAGGCGGTAATAAGTGTCGGATATCGCGGTGACCCGGCGCTCCATCCGGAGCTCCCGCGTCTCATCGATACGCTACAGAGCTATTCCGGGCTCCAACTGTATGTCGAAACCAGTGGCCTGGCATGGAGCGATACGCATATTTCGGCACTGCAATCACCCTCCGTTGCGGCGGTCATTGTCGAGCTGGACACCATCGATGCCGAGCGCTATCGGGAACTTCGCGGGGAGGGATTTGCAGAGGCGATGAAATGTATGGATCGTCTGCTACAGGTAATCCCCGGTCGAGTTTACGCGCAGGCCACGCGCATGAAAGACACGGAATGGGAGTTGCAGGCGTTCTTTCGCCATTGGGATGCAGTGGACGGTGTCACTCCGCTCATTCAGAAGTACAATTCCTGGGCCGGCCGGCTCGCCGATCGCCGTGTGATGGATCTGGCACCGTTGCACCGGATTCCCTGCTGGCATCTCCAACGGGACATGGTGATTCGGATGAATGGCGATGTCCCCCGTTGTTTTCAGGATCTTCAGGGAGAGGAGCATCGCGGCAACGTATTCGCTGAAGGAGTTGTACCGGTATGGGAACGGGGGGAAGCGGAGTTCGTCGATCACAGCCGAGGAACGATCGCCTCGATGTGCGAGAGATGTGATGAGTACTACACGTTCAATGCCTGAAGTGGACGACCGGTTCACGATTGTTGGAAGTCCCCGTCGCCCGCGCCGTCCCGGTTCAGTCGGGGTTCTCCTGCTCAATCGGAGTTCGCGGCTTCTGCGCAGGACGCTCATCCAGGAGCTGGTGGATAAGGGGTACAAGGAGATCGTCTCCGTGGAACCGCAGGAGCACTCCTATACCGTGGAGGCGCTGGCCCAGGAGTTTCCACAGGTCCGGTTCCTCCTGCTCACCCGAGAGCTCAACGTCGGCGCCCAGATCAATCTGGGAATGCGACACATGGATGGGGACTACGCCCTGGTGGTGTGGTCCACGATGGAGCCTCCCAGCGGGCTGGAGCGAGCCCTTCCGGCTCTCGGCGAACGGACGGTGATCGTTGCGCCTCAACTGCGCGGGGAGCGGGGTGAGGTACTACCGGTACTGCAGGCGCCGGCGATGCAGAAGCGCAGTCTTCGCGTCTTGTCCCTGCCGCTTCGCAATGATCGATCGGCAACGCTGTTTCCCTTCGATTTTGTCGGTCTCTACAACCGGACGCTCTTCCTGCGATTTGACGGATACGATGAGGAAATTCACAATCCCTTTTGGCAGAAGCTCGATTTCGGCTTTCGCACTTACCTCTGGGGAGGAGAAATCATGGCGTTGTCGGTGTTTCGCGCATCCTACCAGACGATGCCGGAGCCGGAAGACCGCACCAGCGATCGGAGCTACGCGCGGTTTTTTGCAAAGAACCTGGCGGTACGCGTCACCGAGGAGGGGGCTCAGATTCCCAAAGCCCACTTTCTGAGTTTCGCGATTCGCTCCGGATTAGGTATATCACGGTCGGTCACCGTCTTTCGCGCGGTGCGGCGATGGTTATACCTTCATCGTCACCGATTTATCGCCGATCCTCGTACTATGGTAGAACAATGGAGTGTGGATCATGTCTAAATCCGCCGTATTTCTGCAGGTACGTCTCTCATCGCGGCGCCTTCCCGAAAAAGCCCTGCTCCCGTTAGCCGGCAAAGCGGTGATCTCCCACGCCATGGAGGCCCTTGCCACGCTTCCAGTACAGATCCGAGCGATCTTGACAGATGAGGTCAGTGCTCCCCGTTTGCAGGCGTTGGCCGATGCCGCCGGGTACGCGCTCTTCAGTGGCGATCCCCACGATGTACTCGCCAGGTATTGCGCTGCGGCCCGCCATTTTGCCGTGGATACGCTCATTCGGGCCACGGGAGACAACCCGCTGGTGTCGGCGGCGATCGCCCGACAGGCGATGCAGCTCCAAAACGTGACCGGTGCGGATTACGCCGGGATCACCGACACGCCCTACGGAACGGGAGTTGAAGTTGTCCAGGCGACTGCACTGCACGATCTGGAACAGCACACCCAAGATCCCTACCACCGGGAGCACGTGACACCGGGAATCTACCAGGATCCGCAACGCTACGCGGTGGTTACCCGGCCGGCGGCAACGATGGTGCGGTTTCCATCGATGCGCGTTACGCTGGATACTCCCCAGGACTACCACTACCTCTCCGGGCTCTTCGATGAACTGTATCGGGGAGATCCCCTGGAGTTACCCGAAGTTATCGCGTATGGACACAGACAGCACCGCACCAGTGCGTAGAAAAACCCTAATCGTCGCCGAACATCGTCGTGGCCATGGCAGCGGCCATCTCCACCGGTGCGCCCGCCTCGCCCATGATCTCACGGGGGATGTGGACTGGCTCCTGCCGACCCACGCCACCCCCGACGCGTACGGCCGGGAAGAGGTATTCCACATCCTCGGCGACCCGGAGGTGCCGGTCCGCTGGGTCGACGTTCCCCACGGTCCCTACGATGTGGTAATCCTGGACCAGCGCAGCACATCCGTGCAGGAGCTGCGGGAGCTTCACTGCACCGGAATCGTCGTTGGTATCGATACCGCCGGGGAGGCGAGAGCCCGCGTCCACTACACCATAGACACGCTGGAGCCACCGCCAGGAGCGGCCAGAGCCAACATCTCCGACGTGGGGCTGCTGCACTTGCCTGATACGGTGCGCCCGGAGTGGCCGGAAACGATTCAATCCGTGCTGGTCGTCTTCGGCGGGGAAGGTAGCGGCGATCAGACGGTTGCCCGGGCGCGGGAACTGGCCACCTCCGGTGCGTGGTCGATTACCGTGGTCACCCCGGAACCGGTCGATCTACCACCTGAATTCACCAATCTTACCTCCCGCGGGACGCTTCCGGAAGATTTGCATCGCTACGATGTGGTGATCACCCACTTCGGCCTCACCGCCTACGAGGCTACCTGGGCCCGTGTTCCCGTGATACTGCTCAACCCCTCCGCCTATCACGAGCGTCTGGCGAGAAATGCCGGCTTCGTTACCGTACGCACCATGGACCAGGCGGGACGTCGGTTGCGCGATCTTTCCACGCTGGTGCAGGTGGGGCGCCGAATCCGTCCTCCCGGTCGCAGCAACCTGGGAAACCTGATTAACGAGCTTACGGTGCCGCACAGGACCACTTCTCCTGTGACTCAGGAGCGGTTCCTTCCCGCACTTGAGCGCTTCGGGGAACGTACGTTTTTTGTCGAAGGGGAGACCAGTCTGCGCTACATGCAACGCTTTCGCCCGTTGAGTGTCTCCTATGACCACGATTATTTTTTTACCGACTACCAGAAACAGTACGGGAAAACGTACCTGGAAGATTTTCCCCACATTAAGGCGATGGGGCAGCGGCGCATCACCGAAATCCTTAGGCGCTTGCGGAATACTGCCTCTGAAAATCCGGTACGCCTGTTGGACATCGGGTGTGCCTATGGGCCGTTTTTGCAGGCCGCCGCGGATGCCGGCGTCGATCCCACGGGGATCGACGTGTCCCGGGATGCGGTAGCCTACGTGCAGCGGGAGTTAGGTTTTGCCGCCCACAGTGGTGATATCCGCCTCATCGGCAGGGACGATGTGGGGGGGCCCTTTGATGTCGTGACGATGTGGTACGTAATCGAACACTTTCCTGACCTGGATACGGTCCTCCACCGCGTTGCCGATCTCCTCCGCCCGGGAGGGTTGTTCGCCTTTTCCACTCCCAACGGCCGCGGCATATCGGGGCGTCGAGATCAGCGGGAGTTCTTGCGAAGAAGCCCGGAGGACCACTACACGATTATGGATCGCACCTCCGCGTCCCACGTGCTTTCACGGTTCGGCTTGAACTTGACCCATTTTCGCTCCACCGGGCACCATCCGGAGCGGTTTGGACTACCGCTGGGCCCGCAGGGAGCTTCCGGCAGGGGGGGGCGCTATCGAATCCTGGGAGGAGTTTCCCGGATGCTCAAGCTGGGTGATACGTTTGAGGCGATCGCGGAGAAGCGCTCATGACCGATCAGAGAGATGCCATTTTAATCCTCGGCGGCGGAGTGATGCAGCTTCCCGCCATCGAAGCAGCTCAGCACATGGGTCTGGTGACCCACGTGGCCGATGGCAATGCACACTGTCCCGGAGCATCCCGGGCGGATGTGTTCCACCACGTAGATCTTCGTGACGTGGAGGGATTGCTCTCGTGTGCGCGTGCCATCCCGGGTTTGCGCGGAGCATTTACCGCTGCCACCGATTTCTCCAGTAGCGTCGCCTGGATCACTGAACATCTCGGCCTTCCGGGGATTCCCTACGAGGTAAGTCTTGCGGCTACCGATAAGGGTCGCATGCGGGACCGTCTGTCGGCGGCGGGGGTGCGCATACCCGCATATCGAGTCGTCGAAGCATCCGACATTTCCTCCGGCCGTATCGATCTCATCGTGGAGGACCTAAATTTCCCCCTCGTCTGCAAGCCGGTGGACAACATGGGTGCCCGCGGAGTACAGCGAATCGCTTCTCCGCAGGAGCTGGCCGAAGCTGTCTCCGCCTCGCTTCAACTGTCGGTCTCGAAGCGCGCGATCCTGGAGGAAATGATCCAGGGCCAGGAATACAGCTTGGACGCAGTGGTTATTGGTGACGCGGCGCACATCACCGGCGTGGCAGAACGGCACATCTTCTTTCCGCCGTGGTTCGTTGAACTGGGCCATACGATTCCGGCGGAGCTGGCGAACGGTGATCGCCGCGCCTTGGAGTCCACCTTCCGTGATGCCATCCGGGCGATCGGTATTCGTAACGGAGCTGCCAAGGGCGATATCTTCCTATCTCATGACCCAGAGAACAACGCCCCTGTCGTCACCGTGGGCGAGATCGCGGCCCGCCTTTCCGGCGGCTACATGTCCGGGTGGACCTATCCGGCCGCCAGCGGAGTGGCGCTCACCCAGATCGGAATCGAGATCGCCCTGGGACGTACGGTCGAACCGGCTCGGCTGCAGCCCACTCGCCGGCGAGTTTCTGTGGAGCGGGCGGTAATATCAGCGCCGGGAACTATTCGTTCGATCGCGGTCCCCGAGCGGAACGTTCCTCACAGTATCCTCACGGCGGACGACCACGTCTTCATCACGTGTCACACCGGTCAGAAAGTAGCCCCTCCCACGAACAACGTCGAAAAGGTCGGTAATATTATCGCCTCAGGAGCTTCGGCGGAAGCGGCGGAACGGCGTGCCGCCGAAATCAGGCGGCACATCACGATCGACCTCGAGACGCACAATCCCATCACCGACGAGTACGTGCTTCGTAACGGCTGGAAGAGCCCCTGGGCGCACTACTATTGTTCCGATCCCCACCAGCGCTCACTTGATGAGCGTCCCGCGATTCACGGTCCGAGAGCTACGTTGGAAGCGCTCGTTACCGAGGGACGGCCCCTACCGGTCCAGCCGCTCGGTTCCAGCCACGATCCGCTCTCCTTTGGTATCGAGCCGCGCCACATAGCTGTAGATGGTGTTGAATCGCTGCGCCGTTTGGTCGAGAATGGGACGATCGTGTTTAGGAGTGACTCACCGAGAGCCGACGGTCTCTTTTGGAAGGCGTTCTTCGCTGCAGGTTTCCAGGGAGTACAGTATCTGTTGCACTGGATAGCGATGCCCCAGGAGGCAACCACGTGAAACTCTGGGTATCGGCCACGGTGATCGCCGCTATGTTTCTCAGTGTGCTTCCGGCTCAGGAGCGTGACACCGCGTCCTCATCGTCCACCTACCTGCTGGAGGAGGTGCTCGCACGGACCGATGCGCAGCTGCAGTGGGATCCGTATCGCAGACAGGGAGCCTTGGTACGGGGATCGCGGCTGTTGACGTTTTCACTGGACAGTTCGGTGGCCGTGGAAAACCTCTTCACCGTTCACCGCATAGAACCACCCCGACGGGAACGGGGATCATTGCGATTCGGCCCGGACTTCTACGCCCTGGCCCGAAGAATCTTTCCACCGCAAGAACAGACGCGACGTATCTCTGCAATCTTCATCGATCCCGGTCACGGCGGTCGAGACCCCGGGGCGGTCGGCACGCACACCCTCAGCGGCAACGTGGAGACGCTGCAGGAAAAAGACGTGGTGCTATCGGTGGCGCAGCGTTTGGCGGATCGTCTATCCGCTCGGTACCCCAATAAGGAAATCGTGCTGTCTCGAGATAGTGACGTGTACCTTACCCTGGAAGATCGCACCACGATTGCCAACCAGATCGAAGCCGGCGACAACGAATCGGTCATCTTCATCTCGATTCACGCCAACGCATCCCTGAATCGGAATGCCCGGGGGTTCGAAGTATGGTTTCTCCCGCCTGAATTTAGACGGAGAAACCTCGTCAGTTCCGAAGACACCGGCGTTGAGGATCCGGACATTCTCTCGATCCTTAACACGATGCGAGAAGAAGAGATTACGCTGGAAAGTGTCCTGTTGGCACGTAACGTACTTTCCGGTCTAGAGGGCCAGATCGGTGAGTTTTCTCCAAATCGTGGACTCCGAGAGGAGAGCTGGTACGTGGTGCGTAATGCGAAAATGCCTTCGATTCTGGTGGAGGTCGGGTTTGTTACCAATGAAAACGAGTTTCTCCAACTGCGGCAGGACAGCTACTTGCAGTCACTCTCCGAGGGTATCTATACTGGTGTCACCAACTTTGTACGGAACTTTGAAGAGGTAGGACTTGAATAGAAGATATCTGATCGCTCCAGCAGCCATCCTGGCAGCACTCCTCGTGAGTCTTGTTACGTATCTGGTGGCACCACCGGAACTTGAAAGGAGAGTGCTGTTCTTTCCTGATACTGCGGGAGGAGAGCGACACGCGGAGTGGCACCACGTTCCCCGAAGATCGGAACCGGTGGATCAGATGCGTCTCTTCATCGAAGAACTGCAGCTGGGACCGGTGGAGTTGGGCTCAGTACCGTTTATTCCGGAAACGGCTGAGATTCGGAGTATCGTGTTGCGCGACTCAGACGTCCTCTATGTGGACTTCTCCCCCAGTATTATGTTTGACGAGCAGGACAGCGAGCGAAATTTTGCCGATCTGGAACGCCTGCTTACGGAAAACGTGCAACACAATTTTCGGAATCTCCAGGATACGGTAGTGCTGATCGGGGGTCAGGTTCCAGATGCGCCGAGTTTTGGAGAGATCAGTCGTTGACAAAGGGATATGCGGCGGTATAATTTGGAGTGGGTTACAACCTAAGGCTACGCACTTATTATTGGTAAAGGCGTATAAACGCTAGAAGCAAAGGAGACTTGGATGAGACGTTCCGTCCTTTTCGTATTGATCGGACTTCTTTCGATCGGAACTGTTTTTGCAGAGGAAGCAGTCCTAAT
>JAWOCO010000224.1:0-7461 GCA_046483765.1 Alkalispirochaeta sp.
AGATCATGTCCGGAACACCCACCGTGGCGGAAGGCTGGGAGCTGCAGGTGATCTCGGCGGTCATAATCGGTGGCACCAGCCTCTTTGGTGGAGCCGGACGAATCTGGGGAACGTTTATCGGGGTCGTGTTTCTCGGGGTGATTATAAATGGCATGACCCTGCTCAATATTAGTCAATACTGGCAGTACGTGGTGCGCGGCGTTTTGATCCTGGCGGCGGTACTCGTTAACAATATAAGTGCTCGTCAGAACGCGTAGTCCACCATTTTCTTACCGTGGTCACCTTCGCTGGAGTGACGGAGTGTGCTTCGGTTCACTATGTTAGTGCTCAGCGAAGGAGTCCAGTAGATGCGAGGAATAACCGCGGCGGGATTCGCCGCAGTTCTCATAGGGTTGGGCCTGGTGGGTGTCTCATCCGTGTCGGCAGCAGATCAGCTCTGGCAGCGGGCGGTAGCGGCGTACCCCGAGAGCCAAGAGTGGGTTCCCTTTGAGTACGAGGTAGAACAGCAGCAATTCAACGGTCGTGAGCAGCTCATCTCCCACTCGGTCACCGTCTCACGCCTACGCCCTGACGGCGAGGGGGGCTGGGAGCCGGAAATCGTCCGGGAACGGGTCCTCGAAGGAGATGCGGACCAACGTTCACCGTTTGGTGGCCCCGGAGAGGAAGGGGACGGCGAGGACAGTGGAGCTGAGCGGTTTGCCGCCGTTTCTGCCAATCCGCTGGACCCGCGGATGCAGGAGCGCGTCAGCGTGGCTCGTATCGGCCGGCGCCGTGCGCCCTGCGGGGCCGCCGCGATTCTCTACGAGTTCGAGATCCGCCCCCACGAAGATGCGCGCGCCCACGGCGAGGTTTGGCTGGCAGCGGACTCCGGCATGCTCCTCCGCATCGAGCGCACCGTGGAGCCGCCGATGATGGCGGTAAAGTCGTTTTCGGTCATAGAAACGTACGAACCGCAGGGTGACCACTGGATCAGCACCGCTATGCACTTCGATGTCACCGGACGGTTGCTGTTCGTAGAGCGCCAGGTAGACATCCGCATGGAGCTGCGGGAGCATCGCCATGAGCCGGAGGTCGCCGAGGCGCTTCAGGCTCAGAGAAACGCACGGTAAGCGCTGCGTAGTACGTGGTGCGTGGTGCGTGGTACGCGCTACGTAGTACGTGGTATCGACCTCTCCGGCATCCTGCGGTAGAGTGGGGGGCTACATATTGTAACGATAGCGGCCCCGGTGTCTGTATCGTACGCGCGGAGATTTCATTTCATGGACAGACTCATTGGCATTCTTCTGGTCCCGCCGGACCAGCTGATTAACTTTATTGTATCGCTGCTGCTGGGGGTATTGCTTGGGCTGGCAGTGGCCACGGTGTATCGTTATACCCATCGCGGGATGAACTATGAGAGTAGTTTCCTCTCCACCCTGGTACTGCTGGTTCCGATCGTCACGCTGGTTATGTTCTTCATTCAGGGTGATCTGGTGCTCTCGCTCGGGCTGGTGGGCTCACTATCGATCATCCGTTTTCGTACGCCGATTAAGGATACGCGGGATATGGTCTTCCTCTTCTGGGCGATCGTAACCGGTCTGGGAATCGGTACCTTGCACTGGACGCTATCGTTGTTTGCTACGGTGTTCATGTCGCTTCTGTTAACGCTGTTCTACGTCATCAAGTACGGCAGACAGGTGCACGTGGAGTACATTCTGATCATTGCCGGTGCGATTCCCTACAATCGCGAATCGATTGACCGAATCGTGGGAGGCAGTGGTGCGGACGTACAACTGCGTAGCCACGAGGTGGATGGAGACACGTGGGAACTGACATACGAGTTCCGGATGGACCGCGCTCTGGAGCAATCGATTCACCAGCTGGTGGATCAGATTCGAGAGATCCGCGGTGTCAACAAGGTGTCTCTCCTCACGCCGCAGCTGACCCTTCCCATGTGAGGTCACCACTATGACGGTCGTTTCGCGGTTTGAGCGCAAGTATCACCTGAGCCCCGGAGACTACGTTCGCATGCGTAACATCGTTCGGGCGCGGATGCGTCCGGACGAGTTCACCCGAAGGGCCGGCGGGCGCTACCTGGTGCGCAGCGTGTACTACGATACCCGTGATTTCTCAGCGTTCCACGAGCGAAATAACGGAGACTATGGCCGAATTAAGCTTCGCGTTCGCGTGTACTCGGACTCGGAGAGCGGAGTGGAGACGGCTCGGGTAGAGTTGAAAACCAAGAAAGGCAACTCCATGGAGAAGTATAGCTCCTTCGTGTCCTACGCGGATTACCTGCGATTCTTCCGTGAAGGTACCTGGCCGGTCCATACAGATCCGGTCCTGGCCGAGTTTGAGCGGATCGTGCGGGTGCGTGCCTTGCAGCCAATACTGCTCGTCCAGTATCACCGTGAGGGGTTTCGGACGCGCGACGGGACTCCGGTGCGACTAACCCTCGACCACAACGTTCACAGTGCTCGCGCGACGGAGCTGTTTCCCGAGCAGTTACTCCTGAAACCGCATCGCCCAAAGAATATCGTGCTCGAGATCAAAGCGGAGGCTCAGCATGAGCCGGAGTGGATGCGGGATATTGTCCGGCGCCATTCGCTCAAACAAGTGGCCAACAGCAAGTATGTGCAGGGAATCGAAATCATTCGGCCCCATATGGCTACGCCCCGGGTGATCTCATGAACGGCCAGATGCGCGCCATTCGGCGCATCGCAATCGTTTCGGGCAGTGTTCTGGCGGTGGCGATCATCGCGTACGTGGTGTTGGTGCTGGTGGGGGGATCGGTGACGTTTTCCGACGCCGGGCTGGAACGGGCGGTTCGCAACGCGCTGCAGGTGGAGGATGGACGGATCTATCTGGCGGATATCGAGCAGATTACTCACCTGGATGGCGCCCGCTTTGAGATTCGTGATCTCTCCGATATTCAACTGCTGAGCAACGTACGATCTTTGGATCTCTCCGGGAACCCTATCGAATCGCTACGTCCCTTGAACGATCTGGAACGACTGGAAGACCTTCGGCTGGCGGATACCGACCTGGAGTCAACGGATCAGCTTCAGCTCACGCACGGCAGCGGATCACCGTCCCTGGTAGCCCTTGATCTGCAGAACAACCGCGAGCTTCGGGATATCCAATCTCTACGGCAGCTATCTACCCTGCGAGAACTCTCCCTCAGAAACACCGCGGTTGATAATCTCTCTGCGATTGGAGAGCTCACAGCCCTGCGCGCGCTGGATCTACGGGAAACTCCCCTGGCGGAGGTGGATCTTACGCCGCTGCGCCGGCTCACCGCCCTGGAGCGATTGAACCTGCGGGAGACCGGGGTGCGTGATGTGGCAGTTCTCCATGACCTGGCCGGTTTGAGATATCTGAATCTGCACAGTAACGCCGGTATCGAGTCGTTGGAACCGCTCCGTGGTCTGCGGCGGTTGCAGACGCTTATCCTGCGAAACGTCCCCGTGGGAGATGCCGCGGAGGTGCTCTCCGGAATGCGTCGACTGCAGCGGGTGAACCTACGGAACACCGGCATCAGCGACCTGTCGGTGGTGGCAGATCTGATGCGCCGTGGCGCCCTGCAGGATGACCCGGAACGGGGAATCAACGCTGAGGTGGATATCCGTGACAATCCCGTCCGCGGCACCGGTGAACCCACCGATGATCGAGATGGCTATGAGCTCTTGAAGCCATACTGGAATCGGATTTCTCGCCGCCAACCGGAAGAGTTGCCACGCACTCCGTCCCAAGCGCTGGTCATCAGTGAGGTAATGACGTCGAACGGAGAGACTGCGGTCCTCCAGGAGGATCGGTTTCCAGACTGGATCGAGCTACACAACCCCGGAGACTCGCCTGCAGATATCAGTGGCTATTACCTTTCTCGGGATCCGCAGGATCTGCGGGAGTGGCAGTTTCCCGCGGGAACCTCTATCTCGGCAGGGGGATATCTGGTGCTGATCGCCTCACGGGAACGAGAGGATCTACCGGCCGATTCCGAGGCGCTGCGGGTGCCTTTCAATCTGTCTTCCGAAGGGGAAACGATCTCGCTCACCGGAGAGCGGGGGCGCACGATCATTGACCAGCTTACGGTTCCGGCTATACCGCGCAATACCAGCTTCGGCCGGAGCACCGATTCAGACTCGAGGGGCGGGGCGACTGCCGCCCATACTTATCTGGATCCGACTCCGGGACAGGCCAATGAGGGCGCCCGACGGTATGTAGATCTGCAGTTCTCCCACCGTACCGGCTACTACGACACGCCGTTTCGGCTGACGCTCTCCACGGCAGAAGCCGGAGTCGAGATCTACTATACCCTGGATGGATCGACACCAGATCCGTCGGCGGTGGAGGACTCCGGGGAAGCCGGCACCTATCGGTATCGTGGCCCGCTACGGATCGATGGGAGTACGCCGCAGGAGACCCGCCTGTCGGAAATACCCACCACTATTCCGGAGGCGGATCTTTGGGAGTGGGTGCCGCCCCAAGACTATGGTCCAGCCGGGCAGGTGGTGCGAGCGGTGGCCTTCGACGGTGACCTCCGTAGTCTCGTGAGCACGGCCACGTACGTGGTGAGCGACACACCGTCGGAGCTCGCTTCGTTGTTCATCACCGCCGATCCCGAGGACCTCTTCGGGTATGAGAACGGGATTTACGTACCGGGACAGACCTACGATGAAGACAGTGACGAGTATGACGGCCACTGGATGGGAGCTCCCGCCAACTACCAGGAGTCCACCGAAGTCCCGGCGTATCTGGAGTTTCAAGAGCCCACGGGCCGCCGCGGCTTCGCGTTGGAAGGAGGTATTCGAATCCACGGAGGATGGTCTCGGGCCCATCCTCTGAAGTCGCTGCGGCTGTACGCTCGGAAGGAGTATGGTCGTGCCGCCTACTTCAATTATCAGGTGTTTCCCGGGTCTGAGGTGACCAGCTATAAGCGACTCATGGTACGGAGTGGACAAAGTCTGTTTCGGAGTCACCTCCAGGATTCGCTGATTCACCGACATCTTCGGGACCACCTGCAGGTAGAGCTGCTGGAGTCGCGGCCCGTGGTGCATTTTATTAACGGTGAATACTGGGGTATTAAGCACCTACAGGAACGGTTTGATCAGCACTATCTGGACACCGTCCATGGCATTGATCCTGAAGACGCGGTCATCCTGGAAGGGCCCATGGGTTACAACTACCAGCTACAATCAGGAACGTACTCCGATGCTCAGGAGTACCGCGCAATCCGGGATTACGTAGTGCGTCACAACATGGCAGATCCCGAGCACTACGCCTACGTGGCGCGCCGACTGCACCTCGATAGCTTTATCGATTACAACATCGTGCGTATGTATGCCGGGGATGGCGACGGTGTTACCAAGCATATTGCTCTGTGGCGCCGGCGGGGCGAGTACGATCCGGATGCCGAGTCATCATGGGACGGGCGCTGGCGGTGGCACACCTGGGACTTCGATAACTCCCTGCTGTTTGTTGATAACGATACGATGACGTTCTACGGCAACGACCGTTCTCAGGAAGAGCACGATGACGCGCTATCTCTGGCGTCGGAACCGATCGATCCGGAGGACGCTCCCGCGTATCGCGACCCGGAGAATACCGAGCTCTTTGCCAATTTGATCGAGAACCAGCAATTTAGAAACCGGTTCATAAACCGCTTTGCGGATGTGCTGAATACCGTGCTGGCTCCGGAAGTCTTTCTGCCCACGATTACGGCAGCGGCGGAGGAACTGGAGGCTGAGATGCCGCGACACATTGCGCGTTGGAACTACCCCGTTTCCGCAGCGTACTGGCAACAGCAGGTGGAGCAGCACCGATCCTTTGTTCGGGAACGGCCGGGGATTCAGCGAGAGCACATCATCGATTACTTCTCCCTGCGGGGATGGACCATCCCGCGCACCGCGGATCTGGAAGTTCGCCTTCCCACCGGCGAGGAAGGGAGTGTCCGAGTGAATACCGTCACCCTCGGTGAGGAAACGCCCTGGGTCGATGCGGACCGAGTGTGGTTGGGGCGATATTTCCAGGGAGTACCAGTGGAGCTGGAGGCGGAGCCCGCCGACGAATACCAGTTCGTCGGATGGTCGGCGGACGACTCGTTGGCGGACGGAGCGTCGCGCCGAATCACTATCGATCCCGGCACTGTGGACTGGATCCAGCCTGAATTCGAACCGGTTGCCGGGGAGTGATCTATTCCCCCAGCGCAACCCAATAGGGACTATACTGTTTACAGAGAGGTATACCATGCAAACACATACACGATCCGTGGGGTTTGGGTGGGTGACTGGAACAGTGATCAGTTTTGGCCTTGCGTTGCTTGTTGGAGCTCCTGTCGTTGCTCAGTCACAGGCGGTTTATCCGGGTGCCGTACCGGCCGCATCCGGTAGCGAGAGCGTCTACTTGGCGGACGCTTCCTTCGAAGAGGTCCGTGATTTCTACATGGAGGCCGTCGGTAATCCTACCGAGGAGAGTGGTCCCGGAAGACGGATATCCTTTACCTATTCATCAGTCGCGGCAGATCACGGCACCATCGAGCACACTGGTGTGAGAGTATGTTGCGAGGGCAACCCCGACGCCGGGTATCACCAGGTGATGAACCAATTGCGCAGCAATCAGCGTCGGGGCTTCCTTACTGCCGAGCGCCTGGCCGAAATAGAGGCGCGCTACCAACCGCTGGGCGATCTGTACTATGCCGACCTCGGTGACGGGCCGGCAGATGCGCATATCGTGACGCGCTACCAGCGTTATCTCCGAACCGGAATCTGGATGGACCAGCAGGAATTCATGGCGATGTTACAGCAACTCATGATGGAGGGAAAACACGAAGAGGTGCAGGCTCTGCAAGAGGAAATGGAAGCGGGCATCGAAGGTCTCATAGAACTGCAACGGACCGCTGCCCAGGTCGACTTCTGGCTGGAATGCTTAGACGAAATAGAGGCCACCGCACCCCAGCACGGATTTCCGGTGATGATCGATCTTGAGTATAGGTTCACCACCAACGACGGCCGCAAGGGGTAATCCGAGCAGAGCCTGGTACCTGGTACGAGAGAAACACTGCCTGCAAGGCTGCCGGATTGAGATTCCCAACCCCCGCGCCACCACCGTGTTTCGGAACATCCGGGACCGATACTGGATGATAGCACCCGGATGGGGTCAGTAGAGCCACCAGCGCCGCGAGTATTCTTGCCACTGCGTTTCGTCCTGGGTGATCTCGTGCATAAAGGGCTCCCACTCGGTGTGAGGGTCTTCCACCCACTCTCGGAACCGCCGACCACCGGTTATGACATCTATGGGAACTCGCTCATACTCGTATTCGTAGGGTGGGGTGGTCCATAGCGAGAGATCCGGATACAGCCTACGAATGGTCTTGAGGATAGAAGCCACCAACCGATACGGCTTGAACTCCTCGGGGTTCCAAAACTTCCCTTCCGTCACTAATTCGATCCCCGGTACCGGAATACCGGCATGTTTGTGGAACGT
>JAWOCO010000271.1:0-2959 GCA_046483765.1 Alkalispirochaeta sp.
CGCAACGAGCTCGCCGGCCGGCGCGGGGTTGAGAAGGTGCGGGAGATGATCGGCGCGGACTCACTGGCGTACCTCTCGCTGCCGGGGTTGCACGCCTCCCTGGGAGATACCGGCAAGTACTGCGTGGGGTGTCTCACCGGCGTCTATCCGGTGGCAGCGCCTGTGGGGCAGGAAAAGGATGAGATTCCAGAGGCGATCGTGCAGCGGGACCGCGTGGAGGCCAGGAGGTGAGGTGCCCTTGGGGGTGTATACACAATCATGTTGCAACACGTGAACTATGTGCTTATCTGGCGGGGAATTAGCTTCGTGATACGGCGGGAAGCGAGCTAAGTCTTTGAAGCAAAGAAAATTACCGGTGACGGTGCAACACGATTCTCGACACTGCCTGCGGTGCCTTCCGGGGCGAGGGAGTGGTGCGTGAAGGAGTTCGGCCATGAAAGATGAGGCGATAAACTACCGGAGCGCCGGTGTGGATGTGGATGCCGGCCAAAAATTGGTTCGTGACATCGGTGATACCGTGGCGGCAACGCAGGGACCGGAGGTACTGGGAAATCTCGGCGGCTTTGCCGGGCTCTACGCCTTGGGGAACTACCGCGACCCGATACTGGTCTCCGGCACCGATGGCGTGGGTACCAAGGTGGAGCTGGCTCGCGCTGCGGGACGGTTGGACACGATTGGTATCGATCTGGTGGCGATGTGCGTCAACGACGTGATCTGCCACGGGGCGCGGCCGCTCTTCTTCCTCGACTATATGGCGGTAGACAGCCTTAAAGAGGTGGATGCGGCGGCGATCGTCTCCGGCGTAGCGGAAGGGTGTCGGTTGGCCGGATGCGCGCTCATCGGTGGGGAAACCGCCGAGATGCCCGGCGTCTACCGTCCTGGCCGTTTTGATCTGGCCGGTTTTGCCGTGGGGGCCGTGGAGCGGGAAGAACTGATCGACGGCCGTGCGCTGGAACCGGGAATGGCGGTGGTGGGGCTGGCTTCCAGCGGGTTTCATTCCAACGGGTATTCCCTATTGCGGAGACTGTTTCCTGAGACGAGCGGAGACCGCGGGGAGCGCGGCGCTGACGCGCTCCGTGATGCCCTTCTCACTCCTACCAGGATCTACGCCGCGGTTGTTTCGGCACTCACCGCGCAGTGCCGGGTAGCGGGGATCGCCCACATCACCGGTGGCGGGTGGTGGGAGAATCTTCCCCGCCTCCTTGGTGTGCGGCGGGCATCCATTGCATCGTCCGCATCGGCGCCATCAGCGGCCTCGATGAACGTGTCCAACGGGCCCTCCTCATCGGTTCCGGAGGGGCGCGCTGCTGCCCCCGGTTCGGCGCAGGAAGCTTCCGCGTCTCCCCTTTGTCTATTAGTGGATGCCGGTGCGGTACCACTCCCGGAAGTCTGCAACATGATTGTGGATACAGCCCTGGAGCCCCCCGAAGCGTATCGCACCTTCAATATGGGGCTGGGACTGGCCGTGGCGCTTCCTGCCGGGCAGGTGTCGCGGGCAATTGAGATCGCCGCCGGCCACGGGATAGAAGCGTGGGAGATCGGCCAGGTTGAAGAGGCGTCCGGCGCCGGCCGGGAGACTCACACGCCGAAGGATGCCGAAGAACAATCGCCGAACGCCTCCGACGACGACCCGCGAGATCCCGCGATTTCTATCACCGGCATTCCCGGGAAGTGGCGGCGATGACGCGAGGTCATTCCGTGCCGGTGCTCACGGTGCTGGCTTCCGGTTCCGGCACCACCTTTCAGGCAGTAGCAGATGCGATCGCCGCCGGTGACCTGGCGTGGCGAATTAACCTGCTGGTGGTGGACCGGCCGGGAACCGGAGCGGCGCAACGCGCGGCGGCGATTGGGATTCCGGTGCGACTCGTGGACCGCGCCCACCATCGAGGTCCTGCCGGATCCCCAGGGCTCTCGCAGGCGATCGCCCACGAGATTCCCCAGGAGACAGACGTGGTGCTGCTGGCCGGGTTCCTGTCGATCATTACCGAACCGCTGCTGACGCGCTTCCACCGACGGATGATCAACCTGCACCCCGCGCTGCTGCCGGAGTTCGGCGGGGCAGGTATGTACGGACGACGGGTGCACGAGGCGGTGTTGGCTGCCGGCCGCACGCAGACCGGCTGTACCGTCCACTACGTCGATGCGGGAACCGATACCGGCGAAATACTGCTGCATCGCCGGATTCCGGTGCTTCCCGAGGATACTCCCGATTCGCTGGCCACACGCCTGCGACCGGTCGAGCATCGGGCGGTGATCGATGCCCTGCTGACGTTGGCGGGAGAGGTGCGCTAAAATCAGCGTTCCCCAAGGAGCTCATATGAACGTATTGGTGGTAGGTTCCGGCGGTCGCGAGCACACCCTGGCGTGGCGCCTCGCCGATAGCGAAAGTGTCTCTCGCGTTGTGGTGTCTCCCGGCAACGCCGGCATCGAACGGGATCCGCGACTGCGGTGCCTTCCCGAACCGATCACCGTTGCGCTTCTGCAGGACCACCAGATCGACCTGGTGGTGATCGGTCCGGAGGCGCATTTGGTGGCGGGTCTCGCCGACGAGCTCCGGACGGCGGGAGTGGAAGTGGTCGGTCCCTCCGCGGCGGCGGCGCGGCTCGAGGGCAGCAAGGCGTTCGCCAAACAGTTCATGAACGACAACGGAATCCCTACCGCGGAACACCGCGTGTGCCACACGCTGCAGGAGGCGCGCACCGCTGTGGCGGAGTTTGGTGCGCCGGTGGTGATCAAAGCGGATGGCCTTGCTGCGGGGAAGGGGGTCTCCGTCTGTGAGTCGCAGACGCAGGCCCAGGCCGCCATCGAAACGATTATGAACGAGCGCCTCTTCGGCGACGCCGGCGATACGGTAGTGGTAGAGCGCCGACTCGAGGGCTTCGAGGCATCGGTGATCGTGGCGCTGGACGAGACCGGGCACATCGTGTTTCCCACCGCGCAGGATCACAAGCAGATCGGC
>JAWOCO010000003.1:0-6441 GCA_046483765.1 Alkalispirochaeta sp.
ATCTGCTGCTGCTCCTGCTCACCACCCTGGCAATCCTATGTATGATCGCGGTGGGGTTGGTATTTGCATCACGCATTAAGAGCGAGGAGCTCGCCGGGGGACTGCTCAACCTGGTCACCTTCCCGATGATCATTCTTAGCGGCGTCTTCTTCTCCCTGGAAGGAACACCCCGCATTATGCAGCGGGTCTCCCGGGCGTTGCCGCTGACCCACTTCACCGAGGGCGCCCGGGCGATCATGATCGAGGGTGCCGGCCTGGCGCAGGTGGCCCCGAACCTGCTCTTTCTCGCGGTGCTCACCGCGGTGCTGCTGGTAGTGGCGGCGGGGCTCTTCCGGTGGGAGTGAGGTGGCGCTCCGCGCCCTGCGGGAGGAGGCCGCGGGAGCGGCCCGCGGGGCGGTTCGGTGGGCGCTCGGTGGGCGGCTCGCGGGGCGGCTAAGCTCGGCCCAATGCAGCCGCGGCGGGAGCCGCCAGGTGCCGCCCCTTGTCCCGGCGTTTACCAGCCACTACAGTGGTATTCATGAGTAGCCAGCTATTGACCGTCTCCTTTTGGACCGACCTCGCGCAGGACGCCGTGGCCTGGGCGATCCAAAGCCTCCCGCCGATCCTTCTCATACTGGTTATCGCCTTGGTGGCATCGCGGGTCATTCGTCGGCTGCTCGCGCGCGCCTCCTCCCTGATCGCCACCAATCTTAAGCGTGCAGGCCGGATCGATCCCGGAGAGCTGGACAAACGCGTGCAGACACTCACCAGTATTCTCAGCGCCACGGTGCGCGTGGTGTTGTGGCTGGTGATCACCATGATGATTCTCAGACGGCTGGGTATCGACGTGGCGCCGATTATCGCCGGTGCCGGGATTATCGGGCTTGCCGTGGGTTTTGGGGCGCAGGAGCTGGTGCGGGATTTCATTTCCGGGTTTTTTATTCTCCTCGAAAATCAGATCCGCGCCGGTGATGTGGCGATCATCAACGGCACCGGCGGTCTGGTAGAACACGTGGGATTGCGAACGGTGGTACTCCGCGATCTTTCGGGCACGGTCCACATCGTGCAGAACGGAAAGATCAACTCCCTCTCCAACATGACCAAAGACTGGTCGGCGATGGTCTTCGACGTGGGAGTGGCCTACAAAGAGGATACCGATCGGGTGGTGGCGGTGATGCAGCGCGTCGCCGCCGATCTGCAAGCTGATGAAACTCTGGGACCCGATATCCTCGAACCGCTGGAGATGATGGGGGTCGATTCCTTCGACGATAGCGCGGTGATTATCAAGGCGCGTCTCAAGACCAAACCGATTCGTCAGTGGGCGGTGGGCCGCGAGTACCGCCGCCGGTTGAAATACGCCTTTGACCAGGAAGGAATCGAGATTCCCTTCCCGCACCGCACCCTCTTCTGGGGTGAGAACCCCTCCGCCAACGATGAGACCGCTCGCGCCCTGGACGCGGCCAAGAATACTGACGCCGCCAAGAACAGCGACGCCGCCGCACCGCGCGACCAGAACGAGCAGGAGTGACCGGAGTTCGGAAGCGGAGTTCAGGTGAACGCCGCGGTGCCGTACATCTTTTTTATTGATGTACGTACGTTTCTGGGGTAAACTACAGGGGCGAGGATGGACTATGACGGCGACGGAGTTCCGGCAACGGTTGTACCAGGTGCTCGGCGAGCTTGCCGATTCTGGAGGTAACGCAGTAATCACTCATCGCAATCGGACCTTCTTAGTGGTACCCAAGGAACAACCGGTTCTCACCGAGCGCTTGATACCGCACGACACGCTGCTGGTCGATCCGGAAGAGCTGGTGGATGCGGAGTCCCCGGTGTGGGAGTGGGACGAGGAACGTAACCTTGATACTCTTTCTTGATACCCATGTAGCTGCGTTTGTTCACGCCGGGGATGCTCAACTCCTGTCACCTGCGGCAACGCACATGTTGAACGCCGCCGATGATATCCGGATCTCTCCAATGGTAGTCCTGGAACTGGCGTATCTGTGGGAACGAGGAAAGATCGCGTTTCCCGGGGAGCAGATCGTCGCCTTTCTCACCTCGCACTACGGGATGAACGCCGATGTTGCCGGAATGGGCGCTGCCGTTCTCAACGCCACCGCGTATGCCTGGACGAGGGATCCCTTCGACCGGATCATTACCTCCCATGCTGCACACTACGGCGCGTTTCTTCTCACCCGGGATCGGAGGATCCGCGATAACTATCCCGCCGCCGTATGGTAACGCCGGCGTGGCATGTCTGGTCAAAACCGTTGGTCACCGACTGAGAGGACTATGACCGCTACCCGCCACATACCCTTTCGCGAACGCGCCGCCTTCGGCATCGGCGTACTGGGACAGAACATCATCTATGGAATTTCCGTGGGATTCATGATGTTCGCGTTCACCGATATCCTGGCGATCGCCCCGGCCACGGCGGGACTGATCTTTCTCGTCGTCCGCAGTTGGGATGCGATCAACGATCCGGTCATGGGGTTCGTGGCGGACCGCACCCGCACGCGGTGGGGACGGTTTCGGCCGTGGCTCCTATGGACGCCGCTACCGATCGGGATTCTCACCGTCCTGGCCTTTACGAATCCCCACCTTTCCCCGCAGGCCACGGTGGTCTACGGCACCGCCGTGTACGTCCTGTGGGGCATGGTCTACACGCTCAACGACATTCCCATGTGGGCGCTCACCAGTGCCATGACCCCGGACACGGTGGAGCGAACGCGGGTCATCACCATCGGTCGCACCCTGGCTATGGTGGGGTTGGGAATTCCCACGGTGGTGTTGCCGGCGTTGGCGGGACTATTTGTGCGGTCCCACGCACCCTCCGGCGGGTATCTCCCGGCAGTGGTGATTCTCAGCGCCGTGGCGATTCCGCTTATGATGCTGGCCTTCCTCGGCACGCGGGAGCGCGTTCCCGCCTCGGGGGCACCGGCGCCGCTCTCGGCGTTGGCCCACATGCTCCGCGCCAATCGGCCGCTCCAGATTATTGTGCTCGCGGGGCTGCTCAATTCGTTCACGTTTGTGGCACAATCGATGATAGTCTATTTTGTCACCCACAACCTCGGTAATCCGCGTCTCATGATCTGGTTCGGTGGGACCGGGATCGCGGCGTTGGCGGTGGGGGTGGCGGTGACGCCGATCTTTTCGGAGCGCTTTGGAAAACGCGCCACGATGATCGGTGCGTCACTGGCACGACCGGTGGCGGGCGTCATGTTGTACCTGGTGGGCTACAGTAATCTCGTGATCGCCGTGACGCTGTACGCGATCATGGTGGGGCTGGTGGGGCCCACGGTGGTCCTGCAGACGGCGATGATTGCGGACGCGGTGGAGTATGGTGAGCGGAAAACGGGGGTCCGCGCCGAAGGCGTGACGTTCAGCTTTCAGACGTTTCTCTCCAAGGCCAACGCCGCCCTGGGGGGTATGATCGGGGGAGTACTGCTGGCCCGCGTAGGCTACGAGGCCGGCGTAATCCAAACGGTGGATACGTTGTGGGGAATCTACGCGATCCTCACATTGACCCCGTCGGTGGCCGGCGTGATCAGTGCGATACCGTTTTTCTGGTATCCACTCAAGCGCTAAGCCTGAAGAGCTTAGCCTGAATCGGCAATACACAGGAGTTTACAGATGAAGATCGGATGGATCGGAACGGGAATCATGGGGGCCCCCATGGCGGGGCACCTGCTCGAGGCGGGGCACGAGGTAGCGGTCTTCACTCGCACCCGGAGCAAGGCGGAGTCATTGCTCGCCCGCGGCGCCCAGTGGAGAGACTCCCCGGAAGAGGTTGCCGCGGAGGCGGAGGTCCTCTTCACGATCGTGGGGTATCCGCGCGATGTGGAGTCAGTCTATCTCGGTGAGACCAGTGCCGGCGACGGTGGCGGCGAGGCTGCTACCGGCACGGGCGGCAGCACCCACCGGCCGGGGGTGCTATCGGTGATGCAGCCGGGAACGATCGCCGTGGACATGACCACCTCCAGCCCAGCGCTGGCAATGAAGATCCACGAGGCTGCCCGGGAGCGGGAGATTTCCACCCTGGACGCGCCGGTTTCCGGGGGAGACACCGGCGCCCGGGAAGCACGACTGGCGATCATGGTAGGCGGTGAGCGCGCCGCCTTTGACCGAGTGCGCCCGCTCTTCGAGGTGATGGGATCCACGGTGAAACTCATGGGCGAAGCCGGCAGTGGCCAACATACCAAAATGGCCAACCAGATTCTCATCGCCGGAACGATCTTCGGCACGGTGGAGTCGCTGATCTACGCCGTGCGAGCGGGTCTCGATCCCACCGAGGTAATCGGAGTGATCGGTACCGGCGCCGCCGGATCCTTTCAGATTAACAACCTGGGTCCCCGCATCGCCGCCGGTGACATGGAGCCGGGGTTCATGATTAAGCACTACCTCAAGGATCTGGGAATCGCGATCGATGAGTGTCGTCGCCTGGGTCTGGGACTGCCGAACCTGGCGCTGGCGGAGAGCTTCTACCGCGCCGCCGTGGCGCAGGGGCTTGCCGACAAAGGGCACCACGCCCTGCATGCGGTTGTGGCCGCGATGAACGGAATGTAGGCGTCGGTGGCACAACACGAGACGGAGGGGGTCACCCCCGGTGCGAGCGTCCGTGGCGCGCGCGGGATGGGCAGGCGCGGTATGGCCACCCGCGGGATCAGCACGCGCACCTCTGGCGCCCGAGAAACCGGTCGCTTTGCCCTGGTGGAAGTGTTCTTCTGGGCAGCGGTGGTCAGTTTTGAGGCGTTTATGGTGCCCTGGCTGCGGGGCCACGGCTACTCGCCGTCCCAGGCGGGGTTGGTGGTGGCGGTGGTCTTCGGCTGCGCCGTGGTGGGTCAGCCCGTTCTCGGAGGAGTGAGCGATCGAGTGACATCGCCGGGCCGTATGGTAGCCACCGCCCTGCTCATCGGCACCGCCGCCTTTGTCGGCATGCCGCTGGTGGTGCAGTGGATGCCGCTGCTCCTGGTGCTGGCTGCCGTCTACTCGCTGACGATCGCCTCCCTCCCGGCGGTGCTGGACGCCTGGATCATCTCCCGCCGGGAGGTGGTGCCCAACCTACACTACGGAATCGCCCGCGGCGCCGGGTCCTTCGGCTTCGCCTCCGGCGGGGTGATTATCGGGTTCCTGGTGGATCGCACCCCCCTGGGCGTCAACGTGATCTTTCCCGGGTTCGCGGTGGCCACCCTCTCCGCGGTGGTGGTGGCGCTGCACATCAGCCGCCGTACGGCACGCCCCCGGCGGGAGACCGCGGGCGGGTCCGGTGGCTCCGCCGGCTCCAGCGGCTCCAGCGGCTCCAGCGGCTCCTCAAGCTCGCTCCCGGCACCCGCCCCCGGTAGCACTCCTACACCGCCCCTTGCCGCGCACGCCACCCAGCATCTACCGGTCTCCGCCCTGGCGCCGCCGGTACTATCTGCTCGAGAGCAGTTTCGTGGTGCCCTGAAGGCGGTCATCACCAACCGCCCATATCTCCTGCTGCTGTTGGGATCGTTTCTGGGCTTCAGCGGACTGCGGGCGGCACTCACGTTTCTGCCCTACCTGTTTGACTCGGTGGGCGGATCAGTGGGTCACGTGGGGCTGGCGTTCTCCATCGGGGCGATCTCGGAGGTACCGTTCTTCGTGGGCGCCGCCTACCTGCATCGCCGCGTGCGCGGAGCACCGCTCATCACGGCGATGCTCCTGGTCTTGGCAGTTCGACTGCTCATGTACACCTGGATGGCAACTCCCCGGGCAATCCTCCTGCTGCAGATATCCCACGGGCTCACCTTTGGCGTGTTCATGGCCACCGCCGTGGACTATATCCACCGCATCGCCCCGCCGGAACATCGGGGGTTCTTTCAGACGTTGGCTCCGTCGGTGTTTTTCGGGGTGGGCAGCATCGTAGGCGGCTGGCTCGGCGGCATCCTCATGGAAGCCACCTCCATCCTGTGGTTGTACCGCACCGCCGCCCTCCTGGCGCTCATCGGCGCACCGATCCCAGTTCTGGCGGGTATCCACCCGGAGATGGCGGCGAATGCCGCGGAGAACACGGACTCCGCGGCTCGGCCCGCCGATCACTCCACCAGCAGCACCTGAATATCACAGACGTTGGTGTTAGTGGGCCCCGTGGTATACAGCCCGCCTACTCGCTGAAACAGGTGGTAGGCATCGTTCCGTTGCAGAGCATCGGCGATCGCTCCGGGGGCGCCGGCGGGGTCCCGGCGTAGGAGCTCCGGCGCGGCATACGCCCCGGCGGCGTCGGTGGGACCATCGGTGCCGTCGGTACCTACTGAGAGAAAGGTGACCCCGGTATACGCAGCAGGACGCTCCGCGATCTCCCGGAGCACCGCCAACGCCATCTCCTGATTACGACCGCCCAGCCCCGCTCCCCTGAGCGTTACCGTGGTCTCTCCCCCGGCGAGGATACACGCCGGCCGCGGCAGCGCGCCCCCGCCGCGGACGATGTCCCCGGCAAGTGCGGAG
>JAWOCO010000226.1:0-2535 GCA_046483765.1 Alkalispirochaeta sp.
CATACCTCCGAGGGTACGGCACGCTCTATCCGTTCTACGATCCCGAGAGCACCAATCCGCTGCGGTGGGTGTACCTGGCGAGTGGCGTGGATGATGCGCTCGATGTGTATCGGCGGGACTACTTCGTGGGCGCCGGCGTGCGATTTACCGATCGTGATCTCCGCGGTCTGGTAGGATTTATTCCAATCAACTGATAGACTCGCCCTATGCCTTCGATTCCGCGGGAGACCGACGAGGACGGCGACTACGTATACCTGAGAAAGTCGACGCTTTCCTGGATGGGGTTCTTCGTCAAGGATCTGGAAGAACCGAAGAACAGCTTTCCCAACCGCTACTGGATAGAGTACGGCTACGGTCTGGAAGAGATGGAGCGCGGGCAGTGGCTGTCGAAGATTCATCCCGACGATCGTGAGCGCGCTGCCTCACTCGAACTGTCTTCCACCGCAACGGATCGTTTCCGTGGCCACGATCGCTACCGCGTCCGCGACTCGGAGGGGCGGTACCATTGGGTGCTGTCCGCCGGCGCAGTGGACGAGCGTTTTCCCGATGGCTCCCCAAAACGCTACGTCGGTCTCGACTTCGACGTCACTGAGCTTCAAGAACTGCAGGAACAGCTTTCACAGGCGCGGGAGACGGCGGAGCAGCGCGCCTCCGAGGCGGAAGTGCTCCGGAACGCCGCGGCCGCAATCGTTTCTACCCTGGATAAGGGAAGCGCCATTGACCGTGTTATAGATGAGCTGCGCCGCATGATGCCGATCTCCCGAACGTTGGTGTATGAGCAGCAGGATCGCGAGCTCCGCCTGGCGGTGGAACCGGAGAAGGGTGGGGAACCGGAGGAACGGACGCACCTCTCCGCGCAGGATCGAGAACTTTTTGAAGAGGGTGTCGGTCGCGAAGTGCTGCTGGATGTGATGCGACGGCGCGGTCCGGATATGTTTCGCGAGCCCTATCGGGCGGGAAACTTCTGGCTCGTGGCGCCGCTGATCGTGCGGGGAGAGGTTATGGGGGTCTACGCGGTGTGCCGTGACGACGCCACCCCTTTCGTGGCCAACGAGTTTCGGGTGGTTACGGCGGTGGCCGACTACCTGGCGTTGGCTCTGAACAACGCTCAGCTCTACGATGAAGTGGGGAGGCTGGCGCATACCGATGGGTTGAGCGGCCTGCTCACGCGGCGCGCATTCTTCACCAGGGCGGAAGCACTTACTGCCAAAGTGGAGTCCGACGGCACGCGCCTGTCCTGTATGCTCCTGGACATCGATCTCTTTAAGGACATTAACGACACCTACGGCCATCAGGAGGGGGACGAAGTTATCCGGCAGGTGGCGGAGGTGCTCTCAGTGAGCGTTCGAACCAACGATACGGTGGGACGCTACGGCGGCGAAGAGTTCTGCGCCCTCCTCCCCGGTACGGCCGGCAATGAGGCGCGGCGGGTGGCACAGCGGATCTGCGACGGGGTGCGGCGGTTGTCTCTGGAGTGTGTACCCCGGAGAGTGACCGTCAGCCTCGGGGTAGCTGAACTGGCTCCCGGGGAAACGCTGGATGGGCTCATCGGTCGCACGGATGCCGCGCTCTATCGGGCGAAACGGGGCGGGCGCGATCGGGTCGAGTTCGACGGATGAACCGCACTCACCCACGCTCCCCTGAGCCTCACCACGCCGATCCGGACCACGCCGATTGCGGCCGCTCCGATCCCGGCCGCTCCGATCCCGGCTCCACCGAGCCGCGGCGTAATGCGCCAGCGGTGCCGCCGCGGCTGATCGTGGTGGCGGCGGTGGGGTTTTCGTCTCTTTCCGCGTTGCTTATTCGGTTGAGCACCGCGCCGGCCCCAGCAATCGCCGCGTGGCGGATGATCCTCTCCTTCCTGATGATGGCCGTCGTGGTCTCGCTGCAGCGTTCCCATCGCCGTCACGTTCCGGCGGTGACCCTGACGCCTCGGGTGGTGGCGCTCCTGGTGCTGAGTGGGATATTTCTTGCACTCCATTTTGCTACTTGGATCGCATCGTTGTCGCTGACCAGCGTCACCCATTCCACGGTACTGGTCACGATGCATCCGGTGATCGTGCTCTTTGCGGGCTTCTTTTTTCTCCACGAAAAGATCGATCGGGCGCGCCTGTTCCCGGCGTTGGGGGCGGTACTGGGCGCGGCGATCCTGGCGGTAGGCGGCAGTAGTAGCGGCCGACAGCCCACCGTAACCGGTGATCTATTGGCGGTGGCCGGCGCGGTGGCGGTATCCGGATATCTGGTAATCGGCAGCTGGGCCCGCCGCTCGGTGGGAGCCGGCCTGTATAGCGTGATCGTCTATGGCATTGCGGCGGCAGTGCTCGCGCTCTTCGCGGTAGTCACCGGGCAGGCGATGTTTTCCTACTCACCGGTTAACTATCTCCTATTTGCGGCGCTGGCGTTCTTTTGCACCATTCTGGGCCACGGGTTGATTAACTGGGGGCTGAAGTACGTCCCTGCCGCGGAAGTTTCGATGTACATCGTGCTTGAGCCGGTGTTTGCCACGGTCATGGCGGTGATCTGGTTAGACGAACT
>JAWOCO010000289.1:0-4288 GCA_046483765.1 Alkalispirochaeta sp.
TCCAGGCGGTTTTGATCCGTCCCCGGGACTGCATTTCCCGCACTGCCACCACCAGATCGTTCACCAGGCAGAAGCCCTCGCCGAAGTCGTACTGGCCGTGGTGCATGTCGTTATCGAAGTAGAAGCAGAAGTGATCCGGGGATTCCAGGGCGATCTCCGCTCCGCGAATCGAGCCCTGGGCCAGGCGCAGGCTCTGGTCACGCAGCTGAAACAGCGTCTTCTCAGCGGTGGTGGGGTCGAAACGGTAGTAACTGCCGTCGGCATTCACCAGCTCAAAGGCGCGCATCACTTCCCGCTCTGCCGGGGTGGGATCCCGGTCGATGAGAAACCCGGCGTCATCGCCGCTCATGAGGCGCGCCACGTAGGCAGGGTCGTGGACGGCACGTGCCGCCTCTGCGCCCAGTGGCGTAAGCGCCTCTTCGATAAGCCACTCCTCACGAGTAGCCGCGAGGTCCGGCTGCGCCAAGAGATGCTCCAGGCTTCTGAGCGTGTTGGAACCGGTGATCGGAATCTGTATGCCGAAGACGTTCATGCCGGGTCGCGGCACCAGGTCGTGAAGTACCATGCGGTTACTGTAGTACGCGTGGTAGGATCACGACAATGCGGGAAACGGTACGACGGGCACGGGAACTGATCGGGTCACAGCTGGTGGTAATCGACGCCGCCGGCGGGCGGTGTGGCGGGCGCATCGTGGAGACGGAGGCGTACTGCGCCGACGATCCCGCGAGCCACTCCTATCGCGGTCGGACGCCGCGGAACGGCTCGATGTTCTTAGCCGCGGGGCATATCTACGTGTACCGCTCCTACGGCGTGCACTGGTGCTTGAATGTGGTGACCGCCGCCGCCGGCGTGGGTGAGGCGGTGCTTATTCGCGCGATCGAACCGCTGTGGGGCGTTGACGAGATGTACCGTCGTCGTGGTCTGGAACCCAATGCCGGCGGGGTGAATCCGCGCCTCACCAACGGCCCGGGAAAACTGTGCCAGGCGTTAGGCATCACCGGCGAGCTGGACGGCGTCGATCTCACCGATCCCGCGGCCACGCTGCAGATCACGCCCGATTCCTCCCCCGGCACGGCCGAAGACAACAGCGCCACCCCGGACAACACCTCCGGCGCGATATCTTCCGGACCGCGAATCGGCATTTCCAAGAACGCGGAGGTACCGTGGCGCTTCACCCTGACGGGGAGCAGATTTCTCAGTCGCCGATTTCTCAGTCGTCGATAAGGAGTTCCACGAGCCGATCCAGGTCGTCCATGGAGAGGTAGGAAATCTCGATCTTGCCGCGGTCGTTGCTGCCGGTGAGGACCACCCGCGTCCCCAGCCGCTCGATGAGCTGCTGTTCAATCTCCTGCATTTCCACCGTTTTCCGCGGTGCACTCCGCTCGGCGCTTCGCTCACCGGGAGTGGAGGAGGAACCTCCGGCGGGGGTGGTGGATTCTGAGTGATCGGTGGTCTGCGGAGATTCGGGAGGTGCCGCCGACGCCCCACCACTGAGACGAGCCAGCGCGCCGGCGGGATCGGTGCCCTGGTTGACTAACGGCACGATGCGTTCCAGAACGCGCACCGAGAGGCCCTCGGCTTCGATCAGTTCCGCCGCTTCCACCAGCAGGTCCGGATCCTCGATGCCCAACAGCGTCCGGGCGTGGCCACCGGAGATCGCTCCGGCGTTGATCCGGTCATGAATCGACTCCGGCAGGCGCAACAGGCGTAGGCTATTGGCCACCGCGGGACGACTTCGGCCCAGGCGCTGCGCCAGCTCATCCTGACTGAGGCCGAGGCGATCCATGAGATCACGGTACGCCCGCGCCTCCTCGATCGCGGTGAGGTCCTGCCGCTGCACGTTCTCGATCAGGGCGATCTCGAGTTTCTCGTCTTCCGAGAAGACCCCCGGCAGCACCGGTACCACGGTGAGACCGGCCATCTTGGCCGCGCGGAAGCGTCGCTCCCCGGCGATGATAATAAAGGTGTCGTCGTCCTGTTGTTCGGCAAGGATCGGCTGGATAATGCCGCGCTCCTCGATGGAACGCGCCAGTTCCTCCAGCGCTTCGGGAGCAAAACTTTTGCGGGGCTGGTCCGGATTTGCCCGAATCCGTTCCAGGGGTACGCTCATGACGGAGTTGAGATCGCCGGTTTCCAACTGGGTGAGATCGCGGCCCTGCAGGAGAGCGTCGATCCCTTTACCGAGTCGTCGTTGCTTCGACACGCTGCAGTACCTCCTCGGCGAGTTTACGGTAACTCCGCGCACCGACGCATTCAGCGTCGTACAAGTTTACGGGGATTCCGTGGGAGGGTGCCTCGGAGAGGCGAATATTGCGGGGAATGATCGTCCGGAACACTCGCTTCCCAAAATAGCCGATCACTTCCTGCACGACGTCATTGGCCAGGCGCGTCCGTGAGTCGTACATGGTGAAGAGAATTCCGAAGAGTTCCAGCTCAGTATTAAACCCGGTCTGTACGCGCTTAATGTTCTGCAACAGCTGGGTGAGCCCTTCCAGGGCGAAGTACTCCGTCTGCAGGGGAATGATCACGTTGTCCGCGGCCACAAGCGCGTTGAGGGTGAGCAAGCCGAGGCTGGGAGGGCTGTCAATGAAGATAAAGTCGAACTGGTCGCGCACCGGCTCGATCGCTTCCCGCAGGAAGTACTCCCGGCGGTCCTGATTGACCAGTTCCACGCTGGCACCGGTGAGGTCCGATCCTCCGGTGATAATGCTTAGCCGCTCCTGAGGAGTCTCCTGTACCGTCTCCGCCGCATCGACCTCACCGCCGAGGACCTGGTAAATGCCGGGCTTCTCCCGATCCACGCCCATGCTGGACGAGAGATTTCCCTGGGAATCGAAGTCGATGAGTAGGACGGAGCTCCCGGTCTCGGCGAGACAGGCTCCCAGGTTGGCGGCGGTAGTGGTCTTACCAACCCCGCCCTTTTGGTTTGCAAAGGTGATCACGTTTGCCATGGTTCGCTGCGTCAGTATAGCGGAAGGTGGCCCACCTGTCACCGTGAGAAGATGATCGAATATTTATTCGACGATTGACCAACGAACGTATATTTTCTACAACTCAAAGTATCGAATTCCCAAAGGAGTATTGTATGAAGAGAATGGTAATGCTGGCACTGGTGTCAGTAGTTGCGTTGATGCCGCTCATGGCCGGTGGCCAGGGCGAGGATGATGGAGTTACCCGGCTCACCGTGGCTACCGACGCCACCTGGCCCCCGATGGAGTTTATAAACGAAGATCAGGAAATTGTCGGATTTGACATTGATCTGATGAACGCGATCGCCGAGGCCGGCGGCTTCGAGGTTGAGTTTCAGAACACCGCCTGGGACGGCATCTTTGCCGGTCTGGCCAACCGTGACTACGATGCGGTGATTTCGTCGGTGACGATCACCGAAGAGCGGCAGCGCACGATGGACTTCTCCATCCCCTACATCAACGCCGGTCAGGTGCTGATCGTGCGGCAGGATGCTCCCGCCGGATGGCAGTCTCTGGAAGACTTGCAGGGTGAGTCCGTGGGCGCCCAGATCGGCACCACCGGTGCCATCGAAGTGGGCAACGTGGACGGTGTTGATCTGCGCACCTACGATGAGTTGGGGCTCGCCGTTGAAGACCTGGCGCAGGGACGGATCGCCGGAGTGGTGGCGGATACGCCGATCGCCGCGGACTTTGCGTTGCAAAACGACAACTACAGCTCGGTGCTGCAGATCGTGGGTGAGCCGTTCACCGAGGAGTTCTACGGGGTTGCGGTGCGCGGCGGCAACGACGAGGTGCTGGATATGGTTAACGCCGGCCTGGAAGTTGTGCTCAACGACGGCACCGTTGAGGAGCTGCAAGACAAGTGGCTTCGGTAAACGAGACCAAGACAGAACCTACCAGCACCAAGATTACGGTTAGTGACGGAGCTCTCATCCCCGATCGGGGAGAGGGCTCCATCTTTTCTGCCTGGAACATCAGTTTCTTCGGGGCGCTGGGCCTGGTGATCCTGCTGCCGGTGATCTCGCCGGAACCGTACCTCGAGGTGATTCGCTTTGTTCCGGACGGCATCGTGAAGACGTTTCAGGTGACGTTGATTTCGATCTTCTTCGCCTTGATTATCGGCCTGGTCACCGGGCTGGGCCGCATCTCACGGGTCGTGTTTATCAACCGCCTGGCGACAGTTTACGTGGAGGTGATCCGCGGAATTCCGCTTCTGGTACAGCTGTTCTATATCTACTTCGCCCTGGGACGGTTCTTGAGTTTGGACCGGCTGGTGGCGGCGATCCTGGCGATGTCAATCTGTTACGGCGCGTACATGG
>JAWOCO010000298.1:0-3979 GCA_046483765.1 Alkalispirochaeta sp.
GTTGAGCTGCCCCTCCCCGGCGAAGGAACGCACCGTGGCCACGCTGGGAAAGGACTGAAACCCGAACTCTGAACAGAACCGGGGCGTCACCTCGTAGTAGGCGCTAAAGGGCTTTCCCTCATGCCACACGTTCCAGTAGTGCATATCACCGGAAGAGTCGTCGTGCCAGTTATCCGAGAAGTCTCCCTCTCCCGCCGCGGGAGAGCTGGGCCAGAACACGCGGGTATCGTCAATGGCGCGCACCTCCCGGGCCACCACCCCGTTATTGAGGCGGTCAAAATCGATGAGGTAGCGTCCGGGTTGTGCGAGCGATTCTTCGAACCAGCCCAGGGCGCCGATGTTTTCATTGTTTCCACACCACAGCGCGATCGAGGGATGCGAGGCGAGGCGCTTCACCTGGCTGCGTACCTCCTCGGCAACCTCCTCCATGAACCACTCCTCCGAGGGATACAGAGAGCAGGAGAACATGAAATCCTGCCACACAAGGAGACCCAACTCATCGCAGGTATCGTAGAACACCTCCGGTTCGTACTGCCCTCCTCCCCAGACGCGAATCATGTTCATATGCGCGTCGCGGGCATCTTGCAGTAGCGAGCGGTAGCGATCGTCGGTCTGGCGCGAGGGAAACGCATCAACCGGAATCCAGTTGGCCCCTTTTGCCCAGACGTCCCTACCGTTTACGCGGAAGAACATGCTGGTACCGATCTCGTCGCGGGTGTTCACCACCTGCACGGTGCGAAAGGCGGTGCGCACGGAACGGCTGCCCCCGGCCCACTCCACCGTGACGCGGTACAGTGGCTGGTCACCGTAGCCCGCCGGCCACCACAGGTGCGGGTCGCTCACCGAGAGCGTCACGGTGAGCTCACCGGGCCGTTCAACCCGGACTGTAGCGAGAGTGGCGGACCCACCGGCGGCCGTACCGCCGGATCCATCGGCGGTTCCGGCGGCGTCCCCAGCCGTACCCCCCGCGCCACCCCCGGAAGCCACCTGGTGGCGCGCGAGCTCCTGCCCGGCGGGGTCCCACAGGCGCACCGTCAACTCCGGAATCTCTTCCGGATAGGCGCAGTCCCCCGGGGTGAGACCGGGGCGGTCCCACTCAATGTGTACCGGCACCTCCCAGAGGCGATCGGTACCGGCGGTGCGGCGCGGAGTGACCCACATCCGGCAAACGTCATCTACGGTAGTGGGCCGTAGCCGAGCGCCGCCGTAGATCCCGCTCACCATCATCGCGATCCCCCAATCCCAGCTGCCGTGGCACTGCGTCTTGCGCAGCAGGTTGCGGTGCATCGACTGGTGCGGATAGACCTGGTGCGGCACCGGATACGGCAGGATCTCAGCGCGTGCTGCGGCGGCGCGCTCCGGTGAGTCAAACCGGACCTCCAAGAGGTTGTCCCCCGCCACCAGCAGCTCGCCTACATCTGCCCGGAAGGGAACAAACATCGAGGAGTTTCGCGCCACCAGTCGGCCGTTGAGAAACACCTCCGCCACGGTATCCACCATATCCAGCTCCAGCAGCCAGCGATCGGCAGCGGTGAGCGCCGCCTGCGCAACGGACAGGGTGCGGCTTACGGTCCACCCGCGGCGCCCTACCCATTGCACCTCGAGTTCGTTCTGCCCATAGAACGGGTCGGGAATGAGGGATGCAGCCCGCAGCGCGGTGTGGACGTCGCCGGGAATCTGAATCGGTACCTCGTAGGTGCCGGTCTCATCAAGAAGCTGCCATTCGCCGCTGAGATCGATCATGTAAAACTCCTGCACTTTAATGTTGACGCCACCGAAATATCGTGTAAGACTGAAGTTGGTTTTAAAACCAACTAACAGGAGTGTAGCACGAGTGGCATCGGCGAGCAAGCGAAATCGAGTCATGAACCGTTCCCGAATCCTCCGCGTCATCTGGCACCATCCCGGTATCAGCCGCGTGGATATCGCCGAACGACTCGGGCTCGATAAGTCCACCGTCTCATCGGTTGTGGGGGAGTTGCTGGAAAGCGGCATCCTCCGCGAAATCGCTCAGGGGGATGCCTCCCCGCAAGGGGGACGGCGGCCGGTGAAACTTGCGTTGCAACCGGACTACGGGTTCGTCCTCGGCGTAGAACTGCAGCCGGACTACTTCCGGGCGGTGCTCTACGATCTCTCCGGCGGTCTGATCCGCGAGTGGGAAGCTGACCGCCCCCGCGATGGTCGCGAGTTTGAGCCGTATCTCCTGGGTTTGCTGGAGGAGCTCTTGGAGGCGATTCCGGAGTTTCGCGGCCGCCTGGTGGGCATTGGGGTGGCCATGGGTGGACTGGTGAACTCCATTCAAAACGTGATTTACCGCTCCATCCCGATGGAACTCACCGAACAGTACGACTTTCAGACCGGCATCGCAGAAAAGCTGGGAATTCCGGTGATCGCCGAGAACGACGCCAACGCCTGCGCCTGGGGGGAACTCACCGCCCATCGGGGTACCACCGTTCATGACTTCTTGTATCTCCTGGTGCAGCTACGAGAATCGCCCTCCGGGCGCCATCTCTACGGCGGTATTGGTGTGGGTATCGGCATCGCGATCAACGGAACCCTCTATCCGGGATCCCGCTTCACTGCCGGTGAGTTTCGCAGCGCCTTCTGGAACGGCCAAGGCTCGGGTCAGTTCACCTTATCCGATGCCGAGGCGGAACTCGTCACCACCGACCCCGCGATCCGAGCTCGACTGTTCGAGGAACTTGCACGAAACGTGGCACTGATTATCAACGTCTTGAATCTGGACCACCTGTTTATCGGCGGTGATATCCGCAAGTACCGCGACGAGCTGACACCGACTATCGATGAGGAACTTCACCGAAACTGGCCCTACGAAACGGGAGTGGAGTGCGAGATCTCCTACTCCAGCTACGGCCACCAGGCGGTAGTAGCCGGCGCCGCCGCGATGATGCTGGACCGCCTCTTCTCGGACCAGATTTTCCCGCTGGGAGATATCCGCAACCGCCACGAGCGGAGCAGTGTGCTCACCCAGATTACCGAACGAGGTCTCAATTTGGATCCTGTGGGGGGATCCTGAAAAACTGATCACGCCACCGGCGTGACATACAAAGGGAGGTAGCACCATGCTACACAAGCGAATTCTGATGGCTTTCGCCATCGTTGCGTTGATTGGCAGTTTCGTCTTTGCCGGAGGGCAACAGGACACTGCCGAGGATGATGATGTAATCACGCTGCAGGTCATGCACTATCTGGACCTGGCGGACAACACGTCATCGGGAAACTTCGAGGAACTGGTAGATGCGTTTCACGCCGCCAACCCCGATATTCGGCTGGAGTTTGACTACCTGTTTAACGAGCCGTACCACAACAAGCTGCAGTCCTCCGCGATCGCCGGACAACTTCCGGACGCCGTGTTTCTGTGGCCCGGCAAACGCACCGGAGAAGTCACCGGCAGCGGTGCCGTAAAAGATCTCAGCCCCTGGGTAGAGGGAGTCCGCGACGAGTTTGCTCCGGCCGCTCTGGCGCCGCAAGGTCCCAACGGAGAGATCTGGGAACTGCCCGAGCAGGTCACCGCCACCCATGTGATGTTTGCCAATGAGCGTCTGCTGGATGAACTGGGCCTGGAGTTCCCGGAAACGCTGGAAGAGCTCCTAGAACAGGGTGAGGTTATCCGTGAGGCGGGATACATTCCGATCGCCATGGATAACGCCGACGGATGGCAAATGCAGAGCACCCTGCTCAGCGCCCTGGTGGAACGGACCGCCGGTCGTGACTGGTTTGACCGCGCTGTGGTGGGGGACGCCAGTTTCAGCGATTCCGAGTTCGTTCGTGCGGTGGAAGTGATCGAGACGCTCCACGAGAACGAGATGTTCAGCCCCGGTATTAACCAGGCCTCCTACGGTGAAGCGCTCACGGACTTCGTCACCGAGGAAGCGGTGTACTTCATCGACGGCGGCTGGCGCACCAGCAATCTCAGCGGTGAAATGACCGAGGATCAGTTCGAGTACGTGTCCTATAA
>JAWOCO010000355.1:0-3272 GCA_046483765.1 Alkalispirochaeta sp.
GCCGATCTCGTGATCTACGTGGTAGACAGCACGGTGGGGCTCACCGCAGAGGATACCGCCGTGCTCGACGCCAACCGAGACCGGGTTGTGGTGGCGTGGAACAAAATCGACCAGCCCAACTCGCTGCCGGTGCCGGGAGCGGCGCTCTCCAGCGCTTCCGGGCGCCCCGCGCCGGGGAGCACTGCCTCCCCGGGCGGGCCGCCGGCACCGAGCCCCACCCCCGCCGCCGCACTTCCTACTCCCTCGCTCCCCATAAGCGCTCAGACGCTCCGCGGCATGGACCAGCTCATCTCCCACATCATCGGCGAGCTCACCCCGGAGCGCAGTTACCGCGAGGGCAGCCCGGTAATCGACTCCCTGCGCCAGAAGAATCTCCTGGAGCGCGCTACCGCCGCGCTGGGCGAAGTTGAGGCGGGCCTGGCCGCCGGCTACCCCGTGGACGCCGTGAGCCTCGATCTGCAGGAGGCGATTAACGCCCTGGGTGAAATCACCGGCGAGGTCACCTCCGACGACATCCTGGATGCGGTCTTCGGCGGCTTCTGTCTGGGCAAATAGGGGCTGTGTATAGAATCGTGTTACGAATCAGGGGCTATCTCTTGCTCACGCAGTGAGATAGGTGCGCGGAAGCAGGTAGAATCGGACTAACGCATTGCCGTGCCAGGAGTTACCATGCACGGTGCAACACGAT
Organism: Alkalispirochaeta sp.; assembly: GCA_046483765.1. Taxonomy (GTDB): domain Bacteria; phylum Spirochaetota; class Spirochaetia; order DSM-27196; family Alkalispirochaetaceae; genus Alkalispirochaeta. Next base: position 689 of record JAWOCO010000355.1, read on the forward strand.
TCTCGACACGGCCCTCGTTACGGCAGTGAGAAGCGCCAAAAGTCCGTTCGGTCCGGGTCTTCCTCCAGGGTGTTCCGTTGCAAATTTCCGCGGACAGATATCGGTGGGGCGAAGTGGATCATCGCCCGCTCGATCTGAAACTCCACCACGCTGCCCACTGCTGCCCAACTCGACTGAAAGCCGGCGATAGACTGCCAATCCCCCGATTCTTGGCTGAACGCGTACCCATCAGCAGTTGTGCCGTCATAATCGACGCCAAGTTCAATGGCGTTTGTTCCACCGGTGGCATCGGCATCCTGAATCCACACCCGGTAGTCGAACTCCTGTGCCGTATGGGGAGCATCGTTGGCGACCTCCAGCAGGAAGTAGATGTAGGTGGCATCGGCCGCCACGGATAGTCGGGAGAGGTCTCCGGAAGGATCTCCGTACAAACTGTCTCCCGTCTGCTCGACGATGACCGATTCCACGCCATCCCAGTCTCCGGGATCCCCATCTACCGTGATCGTTCGGTCGGTTGCCGTTCCTCCATCGATCGGGCCGCCGCTGTTTCCGTCTCCGTAGTCGTAGCCTTCGATAACGACGTTAAACCCGCCGCTCAGGGTGTCGTCGATGTTAGTATCCAACTGAAACGTGCCGGCGATTCGCGATTGGCCCCCATCTCTGTGCTCAACCTCCGAGACCTGCATGCGACTGTTGTCGTCTACCAGGTTCGCGTAGTACCCCTCTGCCGCTTCAATGAGATCACTCCCAACCAACGCTTGGATTCCGGAACGTCCCACCGAGGGCATCGTGTAGAGGCCGGGAGAGAGTCCCCGGGGTCGAAACCCAAAAGCCACCCGAGATCCACTCGACTCCGAGGCCGTAGAGTCCAATTCCAACCAGATCTCATGGTCGGAGCCGATCGTTGCCGAAGGTATCGTCCCGTTCACCTCCACCGGCACTCCCCGAATCACTCCATTGGCGTAGAACGTATTGTCTTGCTCCGGTGCCTCCGGCACCACAAACTCCAGGTCAAACGTGTGCCACGGACCCCAGACCGCCTCGGTTCCGTGATCAAACGCCACCAAAGATCTAAAGCGCACCCGCCAATGGTACCTATCGGTCGTATCCACGCTGAGCGGTCCAAGCTCCGTTTCCGTCATCGTCTCGCTACGGATCAGCGTATCCGCGGAGAACTCGGCATCGTGGGCAAGCTGAAACTCGTACTCTTGAGCTGGTGTCACCGCATCCCAGGCAAAGGTGACCTCCCGGACGGCTGACCCGGAGCTGTTGTCAAAGGTCCCGGCACCGGAAGTGGCGATCAGCGACTCATAGAATGGACTTTCGGGATTCTCGGGGTCCGCTGGATTATCGAAGTCGGGGAGTTCGTTTTCGCAGCTCCCCACCACCGCCACCGCCATCAACGTCGCGAGCACCCACGTTCTTCGCCTTATCGTCATAGATCGCCCCCGTGAGGTATATGCCCGGGTGAATGCTCGTGTCATCCGTCCCGCGGGCCTCCAAAGAAATCGCACTATGAATGGTGTGTAGTTCCAGTGTACGGGGAGGTGCCGCAATTGTCGAACTTTCCGTGCCTCTGGGTGCCTCCGGGCGCTTCCGGGTGCCTCTGGGTGCCCCGTGCCCCGCTCCCCAGAACCCCCGTATTTTGGTAAGGTATCGCCATGGAACAAGCGGGCTACGATTTTGATGCGATAGTGGTGGGCGGCGGGCATGCCGGGATCGAGGCGGCCAGTGCCATCGCGCGCATGGATTTTCGGGTACTCCTGATCACGCAGAATCTCGATACGATCGGCAAACTGAGCTGCAACCCAGCCGTCGGCGGCCTCGCCAAAGGCAACATGGTGCGCGAGATCGACGCCCTCGGTGGCCAAATGGGCCGCATTATCGACGAGACGATGATCCAATTCCGCGTGCTCAACCGCAGTCGCGGCCCCGCCGTGCAGGCCCCGCGGGCGCAGGCGGACAAGCTCGCCTACCAGGTCAAAGCCAAACAGGTCCTCGAGGGACAGCCCAACCTGACGCTCTTCCAGGACACCGTGAGTGACCTGCTTTACCGCAGCACCACCGGCGAACCAACCACCACCCCAGCTGCCGCTGAAGCGATCGGCGGGGTAGTCACCGAGCGGGGAAAACGGTTTACCGCCCGCACCGTGGTGGTCACCACCGGCACCTTTCTCAACGGCCGCATCTTCATCGGGGAGTACCACGCGGAGAACGGCCGGATCGCGGAGCCCGCCGCCCACGGCCTGGAACGGGCGTTTGCCGAGCTGGGCTTTCGCCTGGGCCGCATGAAAACCGGCACCCCGGCGCGGGTGATGCGCCGCTCCATCGACTTCAGCAAAGTGGAGGCGCAGTTCGGCGACACGGATATCGTTCCCTTCTCCTACAGCAACCAGCAGGTGGACCGGGAGCAGGTGCAGTGCTACATCAGCTTCCTGTGGGCCTGCTCATGGCAGGGCTCGGCGGATGGGTCCTGGCGCGAAGGGCCCTTACTTTTTACGACGGAAATGGCAGAACAGGCAGAATTATCAATATTTTATACCTTATTCAGGAAAAATTACAAGACCTGCCGATTCTTTATTTG
>JAWOCO010000008.1:0-6640 GCA_046483765.1 Alkalispirochaeta sp.
CTGGAGAACGTGCTGCGGCGGGCGGTGGTGGTGATGGGCATGGAAGAGACGATCATCGAACCGCGCCACCTACCGGTGCTCGGGGGTGTAGGAAACGGCTGCCACGATGCTCCTGCGGTAGCGGACGACCGGGACCCGAGTCCCGAGGTGCGCACCGAGGGCCCCGCTCTGGACCAGGTGGTTGCCGCGGCTGAGCGGGAACACATCGCTCGCGTTCTGGCACAGTACCAGGGAAACCGTACCCGCAGCGCCGGCGCCCTAGGAATCAGCGTGAGAACGCTGCAGTACAAGCTCCGACGATACGGGATCAGTTAGGCTGCACCGCCGGTTGGCGGCCGTCCATGTGCGGGCCCCCGCGCGTGCGCCCGTCCTTGCCCCGGTTCCCACGCCGGCTCGTGACGACTGATGTGCAGAAAATTGCGCGCAAAAGTTTGCGTATCCGCAAATTGTTGCGCACCAAATTTCGGGGCGGAGCGTGAAATCCTCCGTGAAACCGCTCATTTGATGCTTGGCACGTCCTTTGCATTAGTCTGGGGTATGGCACCTGTCCAACTGGTACTGGCGATAAACCCCGGCAGCACCTCCACCAAGATCGCGGTCTTTCACGGCGAGCGCTGCCTCCTGGAGCGCTCCGTAACGCATACCCTCCAGGAACTTGCTCGCTTCCCCTCCGTAAACGACCAGCGCGATTATCGGCGCGAGGCGATTCTCGCTGTGCTCACTGAAGAAGGAATCGAGCTGGGCTCCATGGCGGCAGTGGTGGGGCGTGGGGGCCTGCTGCACCCGGTACAAGGGGGCACCTACCGGGTGAATGCGCAAATGCTCACCGACTTGACCGTGGGTATTCTCGGGGAACACGCCTCCAATCTCGGGGGAATCCTGGCCGACGAGCTTGCCCAAGCCGCCGGAGACTGTCCGGCCTTTATCGTGGACCCGGTGGTGGTGGATGAACTGACGCCGGAGGCGCGACCGTCGGGAATACCTGAGGTGGAGCGCAGCAGTATTTTCCATGCGCTCAACCAGAAAGCTGCGGCCCGGCGGGCGGCGGCGGAACTGGGAACGAGCTACGCCGAGCTGTCGGTGGTGGTGGCACACATGGGTGGCGGCATCACCGTGGGTGCGCACCGGCTGGGGCGGGTGATCGACGTAAACGATGGACTCAACGGAGAGGGCCCGTTTACCCCCGAGCGCAGCGGTGCGGTGGCCGCCATGAAGGTGGTGAACCTGTGCCTGTCCGGCGAATATACCGGGGAGCAGCTGCGAAGAATGATTACCGGCGGCGGCGGCCTGGCGGCCTATCTCGGTACCACCGATGCTCGTGAGATCCGCAGCCGGATCGAATCGGGGGACCGCCGGGCTGAGCAGATCTACCGCGCCATGGCGTGGCAAATCGCCCGGGAGATCGGCGCCGCGGCGGCGGCCCTGGGGGTTCGACCACAGGCGATCATCCTGACCGGAGGACTGGCGCATGATGAGTTACTCACCCAGTGGATCCGCAGCCGGGTAGAATGGATCGCGCGGATCCTGATCTATCCCGGTGAAGCGGAAATGGAAGCGCTTGCCGCCGGGGCGCAGCGGGTCCTCTCCGGCGCCGAGCCGGCCCGGGAGTATCGTGGCGGCGCCCAGGGAGATGCACCATGATAGGCCCCCGGGTAACGGTGATCTGCGGTGCCTACGGCGCCGGCAAGAGCGAATGTTCCATCGCCTTGGCGCGTACGCTCCCGGCGCCGGTGACGCTGATCGATCTGGATGTGGTCAATCCCTACTTTCGCAGCCGCCAGGCGCGGCAACTGCTCGAGGGCGAGGGAATCACGGTAATCGGAAACAGCCTGCGCATCGATGCCGGCATCGATCTCCCCGCGATTCCCGGCGCGGTGGCGCCGGCCCTCAGTGATACCGCCCGCCGGGTGGTGGTGGACCTGGGAGGAGATGCCGCGGGGGCCCGGGCGCTCCGGCAGTTTCTTCCCAGCCTCCCGGTGGAGGCAACCGAGCTCGTGTACGTGGTCAACCGCTTTCGCCCGGAGAATCGTGACGTTCCTCGGACTCGCGCCTCCCTCCGCGCGATTGAAGGCGAGATCGGCGTGGCCTGTACCGGGCTGATCAGTAACTCCCATATGCTCCATGAGACCAGGGAGGAGCATATCAGCGCCGGACTTCGGTTGTGCCGGGAGCTCTCCGCTGAGACGCGGATTCCCGTGGCCTATATTGCCGGCGACCGGACCGTCCTGGAATCATGGGCAGCGACCGCAGCGACAGCAGTCACGGCAGCGACGTCATCGGAACCGCACCTGTATCTGACCGGCGTCCTGAGAGAGGAGTGGATGAATATGAGGAGAGAGCCATGCCACGAGGATTCGTAACGTTTGATGAGCAGCGATGTAAGGGGTGCAGCCTGTGTGTCGGTGCCTGCCCCAAACAGATCGTTGCCCTTGATCCCCACCGTATCAATGCCAAAGGCTACAATCCGGCCTACGTCACCGACATGGACAAATGCATCGCCTGCGGATTCTGCGGGATGATGTGTCCCGATCTGGTGATTCGGGTCGAGCGGATCGTTCAGGAGGAGCGGGCGTGATGGAAGCGACAACTGAAAAGGTGCTGATGAAAGGCAATGAGGCGGTGGGGGCTGCGGCGATTCGCGGCGGGTGCCGCTACTTCTTCGGCTATCCCATTACGCCGCAGAACGAACTCCCGGAGTATATGTCGCGGGAACTCCCCAAAGTGGGTGGGGTGTTTCTGCAGGCGGAGAGTGAAATCGCGGCGATTAACATGGTCTACGGTGCCGCCGGCTGTGGCGCCCGGGTGATGACTTCGTCCTCCAGTCCGGGGATCGCGCTCAAGCAGGAAGGGATCAGTTATATCGCCGGGGCGGAGCTTCCCTGCGTCATCGTCAATATGATGCGCGGTGGGCCGGGACTCGGCGGAATACAGCCGGGACAGGCGGACTACTATCAGGCCACCCGCGGCGGCGGCAACGGCGATTACCGGCACATCGTGTATGCCCCGGCCGGGGTTCAGGAAACGGTGGACATCATGACTGAGGCGTTCGATGTGGCCGACGTGTATCGTATTCCGGTGATGGTCCTCGGCGACGGAATGATCGGACAGATGATGGAGCCGGTGGAGTTTCGCTCCGTTCCCCACCGGGAGCTCCCACCCAAGGACTGGATTACCACCGGCACCGAAGGGCGCCGCCCGCCCAATATCATTAACTCTCTCTATTTACAGCCGCAGGACCTGGAAGACCATAATATTCGTCTGGCGCGGAAGCATGCCGTGATCGAGGAGCGGGAAGTCCGGTGGGAAGCGTACCGTACGGATGATGCGGAACTGGTGTTTGTGAGCTACGGAACCGCCTCCCGCATCGTCCGGAACGCCGTGGAAACGCTCCGCGCCGAGGGGATCAAGGCGGGACTCATCCGCCCTATCACCGTGTGGCCCTGGCCTCAGGGTGCCTTCGACGCGCTGGGAGACTCGGTGCGCGCGCTCATGGCGGTTGAAATGAGCATGGGCCAAATGGTGGACGACGTGAAGATCGCCGCCGCCGGTCGCTGGCCGGTGGGATTCTACGGGCGCAGCGGCGGGATGATTCCCGACCAACAGGCGATCGCCGCGGCGGCGCGGACGATGCTGCAGGAGGTGGTGTAATGCCGGTAGTCTTTGAGAAAACGCGGGGCCTTACCGATCTGGAGACCCATTACTGCCCGGGATGCACTCACGGCATTATCCATCGAATGGTGGGGGAGGTGCTCGAGGAGATGTCACTGCTGGATGCCTCCATTGGCGTTGCACCGGTGGGGTGTGCGGTGCTGGCGTATAAGTACTTCAACTGTGACATGCACGAGGCGGCCCACGGTCGTGCACCGGCGGTAGCCACCGGCATTAAGCGGGTGGTTCCGGATCGCACCGTCTTTGCCTATCAGGGTGACGGTGATCTGGCCTCTATCGGTACGGCTGAGATCGTGCATGCGGCGCACCGGGGAGAGAAGATCACCGTGATCTTCGTGAATAACGCGATCTACGGTATGACCGGAGGACAGATGGCCCCCACCACCCTGCTGGGACAGAAGACCACCACCAGTCCCTATGGACGGGAACAGAGCCACGCCGGAAGCCCCTTGCGGGTGAGTGAAATGCTGGCAACTATCGAGGGAGCGGCGTTCATTGAGCGCACCTCGGTGCATGACCCCCAGTCGGTGCGCAAGACCAAAGCGGCGATTCGTCGGGCGTTTACCGTGCAGCAGAAGGGATTGGGGTTCAGCATGGTGGAAATTCTGTCCACCTGTCCCACCAATTGGGGCATGACCCCGGTGGACTCCCTGAAGTGGGTGCAGGAGCACATGATCCCCTACTTTCCGCTGGGAAATTTTCGTGACCCGGAGACGGAGGCCCATACATGAGCGAATCCAAGATCATCTGCGCCGGATTCGGCGGACAAGGTGTCATGTCGATGGGACGGCTCATCGCCTACACCGGCATGCTGCAAGGGCTCGAGGTGAGCTGGCTGCCCAGTTATGGCCCGGAAATGCGCGGCGGCACGGCGAATTGTCACGTGATCGTCAGCGATCACCCCGTGGGCTCTCCCATTATTCACCGGGACGCCACCGCGGCGATCGTGATGAACCTGCCGTCGATGCACAAGTTTGAAAAGGAACTCGTCTCCGGCGGCCTCATCGTCATCAATGAAAGCCTGATCGAGGAAGCGCCGGAACGAGCCGATCTGGAGGTGCTGTCGGTGCGGGCCAATGAGATCGCCGGTGAGGTGGGAAGTGCCAAGGCGGCAAACATGGTCATGCTCGGCGCGTTCCTGGGACGGACGGAGTTGTTTTCCCTGGCCGCCATAGGGGAGGCGTTGCAGAAGGTCTTCGGTCCCAAGAAGCAACACTTCCTGCCGGTGAATGAGGCTGCCCTGGCGCGGGGTGCCGGATTGGCAACGCCGGCGGGCCGCTGAGATGCGGGGAATCTGTATGCGGGGAACGTGCGGGCGCGGAAGCTGCGGGCGCGGAATCTGTATGCGGGGAACGTGCGAGCGCGGAATCTACGAGCAAGGAATATACAAGCGGGGAAACTACTGATGTCCGGTGCAGAACCCGCTCCCTTCTGCTTTGCTCGCATCGACGAGGGACCTGCCCGCCGTACGCGGGTAGCGGTGGCAGCTGCGGCCGACGGGGATGTGCTGCAGGCAGTTATTACTGCCCGGGATCGGGGACTGGTGGAGCCGGTTCTGGTTGGCTCGTCAGATGCGATTACGCGGGAAGCCGCCGCAGGAGCTCTCGACCTGACCGGAATCGAAATCGAGGCGGTCACTGAAGATCCCGCCCAGGCGGCGCGGCGGGCGGTGGAAATCGTAGCCGCCGGCGAGGCGGATACCCTCATGAAGGGCCTCGTGGATACCGGTGTCCTGTTGAAGGAGGTTCTCAACCGTGAACACGGTCTGCGGGGTGACGGGGTATTGAGTCATGTGGCGCTCTTCGAACTCCCCGGGTATCCGCGGCCCCTGGCGATTACCGACGCCGCGGTAAATATCGCCCCTGCCGGCGAGACCAAGCAGGCGATCGTCCGCAACGCGGTGAACTTTTTGCACCGCCTGGGCTATGACGCACCCCGGGTGGCGATTCTGGCGGCCACCGAACGAATCAATCCGTCGATGCCGGCCACCACCGACGCCCGGGAGCTGGTGGCTGCCTGGGAGCGGGGCGAGCTGCCGGAGTGTGTTGTGGCGGGACCGCTGGCTCTGGACAATGCGGTATCGCCGGCGGCGGCGCAGACCAAAGGAATCACCTCCCCGGTGGCGGGGCAGGCTGATCTGCTGGTGGTTCCCACCATTGAAAGTGGCAACACGCTCTACAAGGCGCTGGCCTTTCTCACCGCCTCCCGCCACGCCGGGCTGATTCTCGGGGCCCGGGTGCCGATAATTCTCACCAGCCGCGCAGACTCCCCCGCGTCAAAAGTGGACTCTCTGGCGCTGGCCTCATACGCGACGCGGGGCGGAAGTACGTTCCGGCTGTAGCGACCCCAGCAGCTTCACGACAGCGGACCAGGAGGAAACTTCGTACGTGGGGGTTTCTCCGTTGTGGGCATGGTCTGCGAGAGTTTCGCGGTCTTCGTTGTACCAGATCACCGGCAGTCCCGCCGCGGTGGCGCCTCCCACGTCGTGATACACGCTGTTGCCGATGTACCACGCGATTTCACCGGGGACGGTACACAGACCGGTGGCGCTCTGCAGGATCGCCGGATGGGGCTTGCGGACACCAAATCGGGCGGAGGTCACCAGGGGCGCGGTGAAGAAGTGATCCAACCCATGCCGACTCAGCTCGCGGGAGATGCAGGTGGGGCCAAAGACCGTGTTACTGACGATCGCCAGGCGAACACCGAGGTCCTGGATCTGCTGCAGGGCGTCCCGCACACCCGGTTCCGGCTCGAACCCCAGCGCGTTGCGCCAGTAGTGCCACTCCAAGTTGTCGTCGTCGCAGAGCAGTTCCATTCCGTGCATTCCGAAGAGCAAGCGGAGAAAATCCGCCTCACGATACTCGATCAAGCTCTCGGCAGCATGCGGTTCAATATAGGTGTCCAGCTCTTCCCCGGTGGCCACCAGGGCATCCAGGGCAAAGCGACGATCATCGCTGCAGAATGGACGCAG
>JAWOCO010000307.1:0-3168 GCA_046483765.1 Alkalispirochaeta sp.
TCGAGAGATCTACCATGAGGTGATGGACCAGACGCTGGCCACCGATTACGTGCACATTCCGTTGGTCTGGCTGAACCAGATCGTGGGCGTCGACGAGGCGGTACAGGGATTTGAGGCATCGCCGCAGGGCTACTTCAACCTGGTCACGGCGGAACGGAACGTCTCACTCCGATAAAGAATATGCTTTTGCGCACGCTCCGGGTGTGGTAGTCTACCTCTACCACTCCGGGGCGTGTACCTGGTGACGGAGGAATACCTAACCGCAGATGTTGAGCTATATCTTACGCCGGATTCTTTCCATGATTCCGGTGGTCATATTCTTATCCGTCTTCATCTTTGCCATTCTCAAGCTTACTCCCGGTGATCCGGCGGCCTTACTGGCGGGCCCGGAGGCGAGTGAATCAGTAATAGAACTTACCCGCGCCAAATATGGCCTTGATCGATCGTTGCCGGTGCAGTACGTCCTCATGATGCAGAATCTCTTCTCCGGGGAGCTTCAGTCGATCTACTATGGCGAGAGCGTCTCGGCACTTGTGTTGCAGCGCCTGCCGGCCACGTTGGAACTGGGTCTCGCGGCACTCGTTATCGCCTTGGCAGTGGCGATTCCCGCGGGAATCATTGCGGCGGTGCGGCGCAATACGATCTTCGATTACGCGTCGATGGGGATCGCCCTCTTCGGAGTATCAATTCCGGTGTTCTTCACCGGCATTCTGCTGATCTATGTGTTCTCCGTAGGGCTCCAGTGGCTTCCGGCCAGCGGATACGGGGGACCGTTGTGGACGGTAGATGGCCTGCGCCATGTAATCATGCCGGCCTTTGCGCTGTCGCTGGTGCTCATGGCCTCCACTACCCGTCTCACGCGCTCCTCGATGCTGGAAGTGCTCAGTGAGGATTACATTCGCACCGCCACCGCCAAGGGAGCCGGTCGGATACGCATCATCTTGGGTCACGGTCTGCAGAACGCCCTGATACCGATAGTTACCAACATCGGAAACCAGTTTGCTCGCCTCTTTGCCGGTGCGGTGCTCACGGAGACGGTCTTCGCCTGGCCCGGCGCCGGTCGCCTGGCGATCAATGCGATTCTCCGACGGGATGAGCCGCTGGTGATGGCGACGGTTCTCTTTCTGGGTCTGGTGTATGTTGTGGTGAACCTGACGGTGGACATTCTCTATACGGTGATCAATCCACGGATTAGCTATGAGTAAACGGGTTATTGGGTTTCGACGCAGTGTATGGGTCCTCATTACCGTCTACGCCGTGACACTCGGCCTGTTTGCCCCGCGCATGACGCGCTCCTTTGACCACGCGGTGTCCTACGGCGTGGGGGCAGCGATTACGGCGTTCCTCCTGGTGGTGGCGATCATAAGCCGCCCTCGCGGTGACGAAGCCGAAATCACTTCCACAGGGGTCCTGGCGTGGAGGAAAGTTCAGGCCAACGGCGCCGCCATGGCGGGCATGGTGATCGTTCTGGTACTGCTGTATGTGGGGGTCTTTAGTCCCTTTCTCGTGCCCCACGATCCCTACGAGATCAATTGGGGGCTGGTCGCCACCGGTCCGGGAGATCAGCACCTCCTGGGAACGGACGACATGGGACGGGACGTGTTGTCTCGGGCGATCTTTGGTCTGCGGACGATTGTGGGTGTGTCCGTTCTGGCGGTGATCGTCAATATCGCCCTGGGCACGTTCTTTGGGCTGATCGCCGGATACTACGGGAAATGGGCGGATGCGCTGATCATGCGCATCCTGGAAATGTGGAACTCGGTGCCGTTTATCTTACTGGCGATCGCACTCATGGCGGCGTTGGGGACAGGACTGCTGAATCTGGTGCTTGTGGTAAGTCTCTCAGGGATCATGCAGCTCGCCCGGTTGATTCGGGGACAGGTGCTCGTCCTGCGACGCAGCCAGTTTGTGGATGCCGCCCGCGTCATGGGTGTGCCCAGTCCGGTGATTCTCCTCCGCCACATTCTTCCGCACACGATCGGGCCGCTGGTGGTGATGGCTACCCTGAAAGTGGGTGAGACGATTCTCACGATTTCCGGCCTCTCCTTTCTGGGACTGGGGATCCAGCCACCAACTCCGAGTTTGGGCTCGATGCTCTCCACGGGACAACAGTTTCTCTATCAGAACGCGCTAATGGCGGTGGTTCCCGGCGTACTGATTCTGCTCACGGTGTTATCGGTAAATCTCCTGGGAGATGGGCTTCGCGACGCGTTTGATACGCGACTACGGTGAGAGCGGCATGAACACGGAACACGATACGGCTCAAACAGATGATCTCACCACCCAGTCTTCGGGAGAACCGCTGTTGCGCATCGAAGATCTGCGGGTTGTGTTTGACACCGACGATGGCGTCGTCCACGCCGTGGAAGGAGCCGGCTATGATCTCTATCCCGGCGAAACGCTGGCAGTTGTGGGGGAAAGTGGATCCGGCAAATCGGTCACCGCGCATTCCGTGCTGGGCCTCGTACCGCGACCGCCGGGACGGCTCGTATCCGGCCGAATCATGTTCGATGGAGCGGACCTAGCGCGTGCGTCGGAAGGCTATCTGAGACACGTTCGGGGCCGTCGCATATCGATGGTGTTCCAGGAGCCCATGACTTCTCTCAACCCGGTGCATAAGATTGGGAAGCAGATCATGGAGCCGATGCTGATTCACCGGCTCTGTGGGCCGCAGGAAGCGCGACGTCGGGCGGTGGACCTCCTCCGCCGGGTGGGAATCGCCGCACCGGAGCAGCGTATGCAGGAGTACCCGCACCAACTCAGCGGCGGGATGCGCCAGCGGGTGATGATTGCGATCGCCCTCGCCTGCGAGCCGGAGATCGTAATCGCCGACGAGCCCACCAGCGCGCTCGACGTCACGGTGCAACTCCAGATACTGCGTCTCCTCAAGAGCCTGCAGGAGCAGATGGGCTTGGCAGTGATCCTTATCACCCACGATCTGGGAGTGGTGGCGGAGGTTGCCGATCGGGTGGTGGTGATGTACGCCGGGCGCGTAGTTGAGTCGGGAGATGTTCATGACGTGTTTACCCGTTCGGTGCACCCCTACGTGGCGGGTCTGCGCCGCAGCATTCCGGATCTGGAAGCGGAGCACGAATGGCTCGAGGTAATTCCCGGGCAGGTACCGGATGCCTCTGATCTCCCGCCGGGATGCCCCTTTGCTCCGCGGTG
>JAWOCO010000190.1:0-3575 GCA_046483765.1 Alkalispirochaeta sp.
GTGGGGGCTGCGCCCTGGAGAATATCACGAATCGCCAGTTCCACTTTTTTGCCGCTGCGCGTGTAGGGGATACCGGTCACGGCGAAGATGCGCTTGGGTACGTGTCGCGGACTTGCCTGCTCCCGGAGGACGGTGCGGATTCGCCGTTGCAGCGCGTCGTCCACCGTGACTCCCGCGGTGGGTACCACAAACAGCACCACTTCCACATCCCCCGCGATCGGGCGTCCCACCACGAGGCTATCGGCGACCTCCTCCAACGCCTCCACGTGGCGATAGATTTCGGCGGTACCGATGCGCACGCCCCCGGGGTTGAGGGTGGCGTCGCTGCGACCGTAGACGATGATGCCGCCGACCTGGCCTACGGAGCCGGTGATTTCGATGTAGTCGCCGTGGGTCCACCAGCCGGGAAACCGTTCGAAGTACGCGCGGTGGTAGCGACTTCCTGCGGCGTCATCGCCGAGAAACCCTACCGGCCGTGAGGGAAACGGAGTTCGGCACACGAGCTCGCCGCGCTGCCCGATGAGAGCCGCGCCCTCGCCGTCGGCGGCGATCACGTCCATTCCGAGGCCCGCCGCCTGTATCTCACCGCGCCGCACCGGTAGCGTGGGAACCCCCAGCATGAAACAGCTGATAATATCCGTGCCGCCGGAGATACTCGCCAGTTGCGCCTGCGGGGCGAGGCGCTCGTAGACGTAGTCGAAATCCTCCGGCAGCAGCGGGGCGCCGGTGGAGAAGAGTACCCGCAGCGAGCGCGCGCGGTGGCGGGCGTCGATCCGTCGGGCGCGGCAGGCGGAGAGGTAGCGAGGGCTCACCCCCAGATGAGTTAATCCTTCCTCCTGGACTACGTCCCACAGTCGCACGACGGCGGGCCACACCGGCGATCCGTCGAACAGGACCACGGTGGCCCCGGTGAACAGTGCCGACACCAGCCAGTTCCACATCATCCAGCCGCAGGTGGTGAAGTATAAGATGCGATCTCCTTCATGGAGGTCGCTATGGAGGATGTGCTCCTTGGTGTGCTGCAGCAGCGTACCGCCGGCGCCGTGGATAATGCCCTTGGGCGCGCCGGTGGTGCCGGAGCTGAACATGGTGTACACCGGATGATCAAAGGGAAACTGTTCGAACTGCTCCAGCGCCGCCCGTCGCTCCTCCGGGGAGCGCCTCCCTTTCGGGGAGCGCCTCCCTTCTGGGGACCAGCTTGCTGCAGATGTCGCCCCCGGATCAGGCACATATCGAACGCTAAAGCGTTCGAAGCCTGCCGGCGGAGCGCTCTCGTCGTCGGTGATCGCCAGGGCCAGCTCTACCGAGGGGAGGCGGGAGCGGACCGACTCCATGCGCGGTCCCACCTCGAAGGGGGTGCCGCCGTAGCTGTACCGGCTACAGCCCAGCAGAACCTTGGGTTCGACCTGAAAAAACCGATCCACCACCGCCTCCGTGCCGAAATCGGGGGACGCGCTGGACCAGACGGCTCCCAGGGAGACGGTCGCCAACATCGCGACCACCGCTTCGATCCCATTGGGCACCACCGCGGCCACGGCATCGCCGGGGGCGAGCAGCGGGGCGATGCGCTCCCGGAGGGCCAGGACCGCATCGATGAGTTCGCCGTAGGTCAGGCGCTGTGGAGGGATCGGCTCGACAGTCTGCTGGCGCTCGGCAGCCTGGGCGCGCCGGGCCGCCTGGGCGTGGGGGAGCGGCGCGGAGTGCGGTGCCAGTTCGGCTGGTGGGGGCGTCGTGGCCGGCGCGGACTGTGGGCTGTGTCCGCCAGCTTGGCCGCGTGTGGTAGCGGCGGTGCGCGTGCCCGGGCCGGACTGTGCGCTGCGCTCGGCGGTTTGGGGCGAGGGGGTCTCACGGTACGCCACGAGCGCCTCGCGGGTGTCGGCATCCTCGGCGAGGGCCCAACGCAGCAGGTTTGCGGCGAACGAAAGAGAGACCTGTGGGAACCAAGTCCGGCGGTGGAAGGGGCCATCGTCGTGCACGGGGCGGGCGTCGCCGGTGTGGCGGATGCCGGATTGCTCCAGCCACAACGACCAGAACGCTTCGGGGTGAGTCACCGACCAGCGGTGGAGCTCCTGGTAGTCGTGGGAGGCCTGACCGCCCGGGTTGTCCCGATCATTCTCGAAGACCCGGTCCGTTGGGGTGGGCCGGTGGCGCGGGAGCTGGGAGGCCTCGGGACCTCCACCAGAACCTTCACTATCTGCGGCGGCCGCGGCCACAGCTGCTGCTGCGCGCTGCATGAAGCTATGCAACGCGGTGGTTTCCGGTGCGGGGTGGCACCAAAGGACCGGGGCGTCGGGGCGGCTCATTGCGGAAACTCCACTTCGAGGCGCGCGCCGCCGGCGGGTGTGACGGGTTCCACGGCGCGGATGGTACCGCCATGGAGGGCCACCAGGCGCTGGGTGATGGAGAGGCCCAGGCCACTGCCGCCGTGACTGCGACCGCGGTCGGCGTCGAGCCGGACGAAACGCTCGAAGATGCGTTCCCGCTCAGCCGGAGGAATACCGGGGCCGCTGTCCTCCACCGCCAGGACCACGCCGGACCCGGGGGGCGCAGCGGGCCCCGCGGAGAGTGTCACCACGCCGCCCTCCGGGGTGTGGCGCAGGGCGTTGGAAAGGAGGTTCCCCAGGATCTGGTGCAGTTTTGCCGGGTCGGCGGTCACCGACGGAAGAGCCGCCGCGGCAGCTGCGCCGGTGATCTCCACGGAGAGGGTGATCGATTTGGCGTGGGCTGCGGGACGAAACTCCTCGGCCACATCTCGGAGAATTTGAACGGGATCAACTGGGTGCGCATCGATCGTAATGCGGCCGGCGTCGAGGCGGGCGATCGTCTGCAAGTCCGAAACGAGGTTCGCGATGCGACCCACGCTCTGGTGCAGTGCGTTCCACTGCTCCCGCGTGGTTTCATATACGCCATCTCGGAGGAGCTCGATCCGTCCTGATACGAGGCTTACGGGGGTCCGCAGTTCATGCGCGGCATCAGCTACAAAGCGGCGCCGCGTTTCTTCCTGCTTGGCCACCTCCGCAGCCATGGCATTGAAGCTCCGCGCCAGCGTGCGGAGTTCGTGGTTGCCCGCGGGCTCCGGCACGGTAACTGAGTAGGTTCCGTCCTCCATTGCCCGGCTGGCGCGTACGATGTTTCGAATGGGGTGCAGGAGCCACCGCGCCCACAGGGCACTCACGATGATCGCCCCCACCAGGATGATCAGCGCGGCGGCGGTTCCCGCCCGCAGAAAACTGCGCATAATCGCGCGGCGGATCGGATTGTCCTGGTCGGATATCATCGACCCCACGAAGACCCACGCGTCGGGATTTTCCTCAGACCCCACCGGTACGCCCCGATCGCGCTCGAGGTGATCTGGGGGTGCGGCGGAGGCAGAGCCCGCCAGGATCTCGCCGGAGCGCCCGACTACCACTACGTCTCGCTCCAGAAAGGGTGCCGCCGCTCGGTCACTGGGACGTATCATCGTGCCGTGATTGTTCATCATCATCGGCGATCGCCGGGCCCGCTGGGGCCCATCCACTCCTGATCCGCGGAGCGCCTGGTCTACGTCGCTCCAACTGTTGTGTCGCTGATAAAGA
>JAWOCO010000218.1:0-3555 GCA_046483765.1 Alkalispirochaeta sp.
GGTGAGTCCGCGCGCTGGTGTCGGTTTCGCGCACCAGCAACACTGATATAGCTCGCCCCGGGGCGCGGTAACGCGTTCCGGGGCTTTTTTGTGCGCGCGGCGCAAGGTGAACCGCTGCCGCGCGCCGTTTACCGTCGGGGCGCGACCACCTCGTACTCGACAATGTGGTCGATCATCTGTTGCGGAACCGCCATGGAGCCTCCTGTCTGCATATCCACGGCGGCAAAGATGGTGGCGCTCACTGCGGCGCGGCGGGGTGGGGCGTCCGGCCGCCGCTCCTTCGAGGCGGGAGCGGCATTCCGGGACGCGTCGCTGCCGCCGGTCGTCGCCGGGCGTTCGACCTGGAGAAGATGGTGGAGGGTGACGCTCTTGGTGCCGATGTGGGCGCAGCGGGTGTAAACGGTGACTTCCTCGAAGGCGTGAATCTGTGCCAGGTAGTCGATGGCGGCGTGGACGACCATGACACCGTGCTGCTGGTCGTGGTGGTGGCGAAAGCCTGCCCCCGCCACGAGGTAGAGCACGCGGGCGTCCTCCACGTAGGTGAGAAACGATTTGTTGTTCACGTGGCGATAGGTGTCCAGGTCGGCGTAGCGCACGCGGTACGTTTCGGCGTGGCGGTAATCGGCGGGGTCGGTGGAGATGTCGCTGGTTGAGGTGGTTGTGGCGCGGGTGTTCATGGGGGTGATTGTAGCGCGGCGGCGGGGGCGGTGTACAATAACGCCATGGTACGACTGATCATCACCGGCGGAACCTTTGACAAGCACTACGATGCGATTCGCGGCGAACTCACCTTTCAGCGCACGCACCTGCCGGAAATCCTGGAGTCGGTGGGATGTACGGTGCCGGTGAGCGTGGAAATCAACCAGCTCATCGATAGCCTGGAAATGGGTGATGCCGATCGGGAGAAGGTGGTGGCGGCGTGTCGTGCGGCGCCGGAGGAGCGGATCGTGATCACCCACGGTACGGACACGATGACGGTGACGGCGGAGCGCCTGGCCAGCGTGATGGCGGCGGAAGCTGCGGAGGCGTCGGCGGAGGCCTCCGCCGAGGCTGCGGCGGGGCGGGCTGCCGGCAGGGCGGAGCAGGCCCGCGGCCAAACGATCGTGCTCACCGGCGCCATGGTGCCCTTTACCGTGACCGGCTCCGATGCGCTGTTCAACTTGGGCGGTGCGTTGGTGGCGGTGCAGACGCTGCCGCCGGGGGTGTACATCGTGATGCACGGCCGTACCTTTGTGGCCGGGCAGGTGCACAAAGACCGAATTGCCGGGAGATTTGTCGATAGTACTTGACGGATTCAGGTGGCTGGACTATTGTAGCGGTGTACTAAGTCAATAACACACCAATACGGTAGTACAAGGAGCCACTATGTTGGAAATGACGGGGGTTCGCTTCGGATACGGTAAACGGAGCGTGCTGTTTGAAACGTTGGATTTTGCCGTGCACCCCGGGGGAATCGTGGGGTTGCTGGGGAAGAACGGCGCCGGGAAGACGTCGCTCTTGAAGCTGGGTACGGGGCTGCTGTTTCCCGACGCCGGGGATGTGACCCTCTTCGATGCACCGGCGTGGCGGCGGCGGCCGGAGGTGCTCTCCCGGATCGCCTACGTGCCGGAGCAGTTTGATGTGCCTTCGATCCGCCTCAAACCGTATGTGGAGCGGCTGGCGGCCTACTATCCGCGCTTTGATCACACCCAGATGGAGCGCTATCTGCAGCGCTTTGAGGTAGAGGGCAACGGCAAGCTCTCGGAACTCTCCTTTGGACAACAGAAGAAGGTGCTGATCTCCTTTGCCCTGGCCACCGGTGCGGAACTGGTCGTGCTGGATGAGCCCACCAACGGTCTGGATATTCCCTCAAAGCAGGTGTTTCGGCAGCTCACCGCGGAGGCCGCCGGTGATGAGCGGGCGTTTATCGTCTCCACTCACCAGGTGCGAGACGTGGAAAACCTGATCGATCCCATCGTCGTCCTGGACGACGGGGCGGTGGTGTTTCAAGCGAGTTTGGGAGATATCCAGAGCGGTATCGCCCTGCGGCGCTTTGAGTCGGAGGTTGCCGCCGAGCGCGCCGGAGCGCTGGCGATCCAAACGCAACTGGGAAGTTCCGTGGCGCTCGTGCCCCGCGAGCACAGCGGCGGTGAGGAACTGGGATCGGAAATCGACCTGGAACTGCTGTTTCAGGCGGCGGTAACCCACCCGGATGAGATGATGCGCGTGTGCGGAGGTGAAATATGAGACGGTTTATGCACTCGATTCAGCACGAACTGACGCTGCAGTATCGCAACATTCTAATCGCCTCCGGGGCGGTGGCGGGATCGATGATGCTCTTTGCCATGCTCACCTGGATCGGTGGGGTGGAGGCGTTTGACCTGTGGCCGGGATATCAGCTGGCCATGGTACTGATCGGAGTCCTGGTAACCAGTGGCGCCTTTAGTGAGTTGCGCTCTCCCGGACAACGTATCGCCTACCTGCTGCGCCCCTCCACGGTATGGGAGAAAGCCGGGTCCAAAATTCTGGTGACCACGGTGTTTGTCTGGCTCTCGGTGACCGTTGCCTTCTTCCTGGCGGCGCTGGTTTCGGCGGGGTTGTATGCGGTGCTCTCCGGGGGGAGTGAGGCGATCCGGGCGTTTGAGATCTCCTTTGCCGGCGGGCAGTGGTGGCGTATCGCCGGTGAAGCGTTTCTGTCCTACCTGCCGGTGCACGCCATCTTCTTCTTTGGCTCGGTGTACTTCCGCAAGCACCCCGCCGGGCGAACGTTGCTGGCAATCGTGGGGTGGATCGGGAGCTACGTGGTACTCGCGGTGGTGGCGGTACGCGTCATCTTTGGCCGCTACCTCACCGGTTCCTACCCGGGCGATGGACGGATTCGCGCCTTTGGTCGTGAGTTTGGACCGCAGGAGGGGCTGGTCTTCGACGGGCGCCTGTGGAACGAGGTAATGCCGTGGTATCTGCGGAATCCGGAAGCGCTGGAGCCGATCCTGACCACCGCGGTGGTGGTGATCTTCTGGTTGCTGGCGGTGCTCCGACTCCGCGAGACGGAGGCGTAGGATGCGTTTTGAACAGGGCCGCTCGATTTACGAGCAGATCGTTGAGTACATCCAGAACCAAGTGCTCACCGGGGAGCGATTACCCGGTGACCGCCTGCCGTCGGTGCGGGAACTGGCGGTGGATCTGGGCGTGAATCCCAACACGGTGCAGCGCAGCTACAGTCGCCTCCAGGAGAGCGGGCTGATCTATAACCAGCGGGGCGTGGGATACTTTGTCTCGGAGCATGCGGAAGAGCACACGCGACAGTTGCGGCGGCGGGAGTTTGAAACGGAAACGCTGCCCCGCGTTTTTGAAACGATGGAGGCGGTGGGATACACCGCCGGTGAACTGCAGGGCGCCTGGGAGGCGTGGCGGAAAGGGAGAAACTCATGAAGAAGTACACGAATATGGTGTTGGCCGGACTCTACGGGGTTGGTGTGGTGGTAATGATCGTGACGCTGTTGATCGTCCGCTATCGGCTGGATCAGGTGGTGGGACTCAGCGTATAGCGCAGGGTGGGTGCAGGAGGCCGCTAGG
>JAWOCO010000219.1:0-6623 GCA_046483765.1 Alkalispirochaeta sp.
CGGGGTTTCACCCGGGTGGAACGAACTACACATCCCCGAAACCTCGGTGCTGTCGCTGGAACCTGCGACGCCGGATCTGCCGATTGTACTGCGGCCACAAGAGCCGATTGCGGTCGCTCCCGGGGCACAGATTTCGTATCGCGTTCAGTTACCGTTGTGGGTTCGACTGGTAGCGCTCCCTCAGAACAATCGGAGAAGTGTAAATCGGGATATGATCTTTGATCTTCCCACGGAACCTCTGAAGCGAACCTGGTTCGGCAACGGCGAGTCCGGGGAGATCGGCTATAGCCGGCAGTTCCTCCCCAGGTCGAAGGAGCGGTACCAGCGGCATCTCTTTTCCGTTCCGCTCACGATACATAACGCATCCCAAACGGTGCTCTGGTTTGAACGGCTGCTCCTACGAGTTATTCACTTGGATCTCTATCGACTCAACCGCCAGATCGAGACCAATCAGGTTACCGTGACGTTCAAGGGGAGTGAACAACTGAGTCAGGTTACGTTTGAGCCACAGGCCAGCGCAACCAACCGGGGTGCCCACTTGCTCTCTGAACGTCGTGTACCGGCAAATCAAGATATTATACGACGGAGCTTCTTGTGGCTTCGCGATCTGGCGACGTAGGAACCGATATGGCACAGCTCTTGGGCAGCGTCCGCAATATAGACCTCTCGGTACTCCCGGATTGGGAGTCGTTAGCCGGCGCGGTGATTGTCTTCCTCATAGGGTTCCTGGTGTTGCGCATCGCAATCCGAATTGTGATCAAGGCGTTTACCCGGAGTATGCGCGACCAGTCGCGGGAATTATTGCGCAAGAGCCTGATCTACGTCGGCGCGATCATCCTGTTTGTGATGGTGCTCAACACTGCAGGAGTGAGTGTGGGTGCCTTGCTTGGTGCCGCGGGGGTAGTAGGTATCGCCGTCGGTATCGCCAGTCAGACCAGTCTCAGCAACATCATCAGCGGATTCTTCCTTGTTTCCGAACGGTTTTTTGAAATAGGAGATGTGGTACGCATCGGCGAGAATACCGGAATCATTTCCTCAATTGACCTGCTCTCAGTGAAGCTCAAGACGTTTGACAATATTCTTATTCGCGTACCCAACCAGCGTCTGATCGAACAGGACATCCACAACATCACCCGCTTTCCCCTCCGAAGAATGCAGTTTTCGGTCGTCGTTCCCACCGAAGTTCCCTTGAACAAGGTTTTTGAAGCGCTGGAGGCCGCTGCCACCAACGTATCCGATGTACTCCAGGAGCCTGAACCGTTCATCTTCTTCCGGGCGTTCATCGAAAACGGATCGGAGCTCACGGTGGGGGTCTGGTTTGAACGCCAGAACTTCGTCCGCGTGCGTAACGATATGGCGCAATCGCTGCAGGCAGTTTTCTCAGAGCGGGGCATACCGATTCGTAGCCGGGCGATCTCGGTGGTGGAAGACAGGCCGCATAAAACAATTTGACAGCTACTTCCCGCCTGTCTACACTATGAACGTTATGGCAGTCGAGAATTACCTCACCACCTCTGCTCTTCACGAGATCGTCCGGTACCGTTCTGACGACGCTGCCGCGGGTATTAGATATCGGGGCGCGGTTCGCCAGCATCCCTACGACGCTGAGAAGTTTCTCATTATCACCAGCCCCCAGCAAGACGGTTCTCATTTCTACGAATTTCGTACCCGCGATGTAGTGGGTGTGGAGGACGTAAGTCAGGTCGTGACGGAAGAGGGTGAAACGGTTCAAATTGTCGAAGTTGCCATCAAAGAAGGCAGCTTCGGCATCGAAATGAAACCCTTTGAAGTGCGCTGAAACTATCTTGACACGCGGGAACCGATTGCGTATCATCCGGAAACACTAAAGATATTCCCCTGTAGCTCAGTTGGTAGAGCGGGTGGCTGTTAACCACTAGGTCGTTGGTTCGAGTCCAACCGGGGGAGCGTTTTTTTCCGCTGTAGTAAACCACTGCTTCAGCGGATTTTTTGTTTCCGGGATCAATGGAAACCGCGAGTTGTTGCAACGGGGCACTGCAGCGGACTATTGCGCGCGTTCCGTGTCCGTCGCCGGGGTAGGTTCTGGGGCGGGAGCCAACTCTTCGGCCGCCAGTTCGTTGAGATAGGTGGAGATTTGCTGTTCGGTGTCCACCGATAGATCCACGTACTCGAAGGCCACTGCCTCGGTAATCCGGATAACGCGCAGTCCGATACTCTGGATCGCATCTCCCAGACGGAGGCTCGCCATAGAGATCACGGTGTGGTCGTCGAGCGTCTCCAGCGTGGTGGGGTCCTCAGGCACAAATCGCAGACCGCCGGTAGAAATGTCGGTGACGGAGCCGGTACATAGCTGGAAGGTATTGGGATTCGTGAAGGCCAGCGCGATCCGATCCGACGCCGAAGGAATGTAGCGGGCGGAGCGACGGATATCAGTGTTCTGGTGGTAGCGGGTAATGACTCCACGAATCCGTTCCGCGGTCCGTTCGGTCGTCAAATCCTCATCAAGAACCGCATTCACCTGGAGGTACTCCGCTTTACTGGCCTCCTCAGGATCGAAGCGATCATTGATAAGCAGCATAAAGATCGCTTCGTGACGTCCAAACGTGTTTCTCAGAAAGATAATGAACGGTTTCCAGTGGCGGGGGTAATCCGCTGCGGAAAAGAGCACGATATCCGGAGCGATCTCATCCAGGTTATCCATCGCCTTGATCGGGTTATCGTAATGAATCACGTCTACCTGCTGAAAGTTGAACATGCGCTCGAGATACTGCTGAAGTCCCGCCGAATCACTGACCAGCATCATTTTCATCGCTGCAAGGCCTCATTGGGAAGGTTTGATACTTGATATCCGATAATCTCCCAGAATCCGTCCCGGCGTTCGAGTTCGTAGGTGTACTGCCGGCGCTCTCGATACCGGTCGCGGTTGAAAAAGAGCCGGGCGGTGACTTGCCCGTCGGTAGGAGAATACCGCGTTTCCACGATCGTGTAGCCGTCAGGAATCGCCACCAGACTGCTGTCGGGGCCCCCCTCTTGAGACCGAAGATCTTCCCGAAAAGAGCGAAGTTCGTTCAGCTGCTCCTCCTGACTCAAGCGAATAAAGCGCTCATCACGCGAGGGTGCCTGGCGGTACAGCTTCTCCAAGTTCAAATAGAGGAAGAATCGTTCCCAGTTACTCTCCTGGCGCGCCTCCAGCATGTACTGGACTACCTCATCCGGGCTCAGCGCTTGCCGCCGAAGCTGGTCTTCGGCGGCAGCTTCGAAACGCATTTCCCGGCGAATTTCCGGAGTGTTGCCGGGGCGCACGTTCATACTGAAACGGTTGGACTGGGTGGAGGGGGCGTCTTGAAACGAGTTGAGTTGCGGGAAGAAATGAATCCGGACGTTGTACATACCAGATTCGTTGATCATGATATAGTCGGTAAGACGCTCCACGAAGCTCATCTGTTCTCCGGGCTGCAACATGACGGTGCGGTAGAAGATCTGTTGATTTGACTGATTGGCTATGATAAATTCCGGCGTATTTTCTAACGGACGGTTAGCCTCATCGCGCACGTCAAACGCGATATTGTAGCGCCGATCGTCAGCCAGCCGAAACGAGATCGGTTCTGGACTGTCGTTACGTAGAGTAACCAGCACAGAGACCTGCGAATCGGGGAAATACACCTGCTCGTCGTAGAGTCGTGCCGATACATCGAGATCTTGAGCAGGCAGCGAAAAACCAATAAGGGCGATCGGTATCACCATGAGCAGTAATTGTTTGAACCGTAACACCATAGAGCTCCTAGTATAATGTCGACACACAGCAGCAAAACATTACTGTACGATCAACTTACCTCACGTCTTGGGCAGCACTCCGGTCTGAAAGACTTACTGGGGAGAGTCCGCCACGGCTCGTTGCCGGTCTCCGTCCGCGGGCCCAAATCGAGTTTCATATCCTACCTCATTGCGCGGCTGCAACGCGATAGCCAC
Source organism: Alkalispirochaeta sp. (assembly GCA_046483765.1). Taxonomy (GTDB): domain Bacteria; phylum Spirochaetota; class Spirochaetia; order DSM-27196; family Alkalispirochaetaceae; genus Alkalispirochaeta. The sequence goes on from JAWOCO010000219.1 coordinate 3,949, forward strand.
CGGCCACTTCTGGTGGTCGTTCCCAATGAGAGTGAAGCGGGACCGTTGCAAACCGACCTGGAACTCTTCGGAGTTGAGGCGTACGTGCTCCCCTCCTGGGGTACCGGCGCCTACGCGGCACCCTCCGAGAATGCCGCGGTCTGGGGTGAGCGAATGCGCGCACTCACCGACCTGTGGCGCGGCAGCGGAGAGGTGATCGTGACGCCCTTGCGGGCGATGTCGCTTCTGATGCCCCCGCCAGATCACAGTATGCAGCACCTGACAGCGGTGGAGAAGGGACAAACCCTTGATCCGCACGATCTGGGTCACCTTTTGTCGGGCATGGGATACTGGCGCGTTCCCCGGGTGAGTGTCCACGGAGAGTTTGCCGTCCGCGGAGAGGTGGTGGACCTATTTTTGCCGGGACAGTCGTACGCGGTACGGATCGTCTTCGACTTTGATACCGTCTCCGAAATCCGCGAGTTCGACCCGAGTAACCAGTCGTCCCTACGTAAACTCCGGTCGCTCCAGATCTATCCGCTGCGGGAAGTCCTCTGGGACGATGAGAAGCGGGCCCATCTCGAGACCGTGGCCGCGGCATCTCCGGAAATTCGGCATAAGCGCGAAGAGTTCTCTCAGGAATTGGCCACCAGTCGCGAGGTTGGCCCCTACTGGGCGGCGGCGGCACTCTCCGAGAACACGACGATCCTGGACTACGTGGACCCGTCGGTGGGCATTATTTGGGTGGATCGACAGCGCATCTTGGCGGGCTTTGAAGCGTATCGGAAGGAGTTTGAGACGGTCTTTGCGCAGGAGCATTTTCGCAGACCGCTCCCGCGGCCGGACCGCGTGCTGGTAGATATTGATGCGATGATAGCCGCGTCGTCTTCCCGGTCGGTGTACTTCGAGTCGCTCGCGGACGCGGAGGATACCGCCGCGCTCCGCTTTTCCTGCGATCCACCCCGTTCCTTTTTTGGCAACGTAAGCTACCTGAAGGAGGAGCTTTCCAGCCTGGCCGCCACGGGAAACAAGGTGCTGGTTTTGGCGGATACCGAGGCTCAGGAAAAACGTATCGGATTTCTGTTGCAGGAGCTGGAGGTCACGGTAGCCCAGGGGCATGTCTCGGGAGGTTTCGCCCTCCCTGAACAGCGGCTGGTGCTGGTGCAGGAAAACGAGATCTTCGGCCGGCGCAAGCGCGCCCCGGCGAGTCTCAAAAAGGTTGAAAGCGCCCCAATCGATACCTTCGTCGAACTGGACGAAGGGGACTATGTGGTTCACGTGAACTACGGTATCGGCGTGTTCCGTGGCATCAAGCGGCTGAAAGCCGCGGGCAACGAGCGGGATTACATCGAACTGGAATACGCTGACAGCGAGGTGGTGTTCACGCCCATTGAGCAGGTCAATCTGATCCAGCGGTACATCGGTTCCGGCGGTCAGAACCCGCGGCTCGACCGGATCGGCGGGAAGAGTTGGGAGAAGCGCAAGAGCTCGGTTAAGAAGAACGTAGAGGACCTTGCAGACCGACTGATTAGCCTCTACAGCCGCCGAAAGCAGGTTCAGGGCTTCGCCTTTCCGGAAGACACCGAGTGGCAGTTGGAGTTCGAATCCGGGTTTCCCTACGAGGAGACGGAGGACCAGTTACGGTGCATTGCTGAGATTAAGCAGGACATGGAGCGTCCCCAACCGATGGACCGACTGATCTGTGGTGACGTGGGATACGGAAAGACCGAACTCGCGCTCCGCGCCACCTTTAAGGCGGTGATGAGCGGTAAACAGGTGGCGATACTGGCTCCCACTACCATTCTGGTTGAACAACACTATGAAAATATGGTGGAGCGTTTTGAGCGTTTTCCGATTCGGATCGGCATGCTCTCGCGCTTTGTGGCGCGCAAGGATCAGAAGACCGCCTTGGCTGAACTTGCCGCCGGGGATTTGGATATCATCATTGGCACGCACCGTGTACTTCAGAAGGATGTGATCTTTTCCGAACTGGGACTGTTAATCATCGATGAAGAGCAGCGTTTTGGGGTAAAGGCCAAGGAACGTCTCAAGGAGCTGAAGACCAACGTGGATACCCTGACCCTGACTGCCACACCGATACCGCGCACGCTACATATGTCGTTACTGCAGATCCGGGATATGTCTCTGCTCACCACCCCTCCGCACAACCGGCACCCGATCCGTACCGTGATATCGGAGTTCAACGAGGAAGATGTGGCTATGGCCATTCGCCGGGAAGTGGAGCGAGGAGGGCAGGTCTTCTTCCTGCACAATCGAGTAGAAACGCTGGAGAACGTCACTCAGTTCGTGCAGAACCTGGTTCCGGAGATTATGGTAGAATTTGCTCACGGGAAAATGGGATCTTCCGAGCTGGAGGATATCATGCACCGTTTTATTCATGGGGCGTTCCAGGTACTGGTGGCTACCACAATTATCGAGAACGGTATCGACATTCCCAACGTGAATACGATCATTATCGATCGTGCCGATATGTATGGAATCTCCCAGCTCTACCAGTTACGAGGACGGGTAGGCCGAAGCGACAAGGTGGCCTATGCGTATCTGTTCTATCCAGAAGAACGGGCTCTGTCGGAACTGGCGATGAAGCGGCTGCAAATCATCAGCGATTTCACCGAGCTCGGCAGCGGGTTCAAGATCGCCCTCAAAGATTTGGAGGTTCGCGGTGCAGGAAATCT
>JAWOCO010000338.1:0-3543 GCA_046483765.1 Alkalispirochaeta sp.
CCTTGATTCCACCGGGTCCCAGGAGACTGCCCAGAACGCCGTGTACGACAATACCGTTAAGATCTTGCGAGACTTCCTACAGGTCGCTGGAAAGAAATCACAGGTAGTGGAGGCGACGTAGATGCTTCTCATGGGAATCGATGTCGGGACGACCGGCTGTAAGGTTGCCACTTTTTCCGATGACGGGACGCTTCGAGCACTGGAGTATACGGAATACGATATCGAGCGACCTCGTCCGGGGCATGCGGAACTGAACGCCCAGGAGATCTGGCCGGCGATAGAATCGACGATCGAGCGTGTCACCCGGCGTTCCGCCGACCTCGGCACCGTCACAGCGATTTCGGTCACTTCCATGGGTGAAAACCTCGTGCCGGTGGACGATTCGCGTGCTATTCTCGGCCCCTCGATTCTCAACATCGACCAGCGTGGTGCGGAGTACGTCCCGCAGCTGCGAGAGCGGCTTTCCGATTATGAGTTATATCGCATCAATGGAAACGTTTGGGGCAATCAGTTTTCTCTTCCCAAGCTGATGTGGATTCGGGACTACCAGCCGGGCTTGTACGAACGCGCAACAAAGTTCCTCCACTGGGGCTCTTTTGTTCTGTACAAGCTGGGCGCCGAGGCGATGATCGATTATTCCCTCGCCAACCGAAGCCTATTGTTCGACATCAATACCGGCGACTGGTCCACTACGCTACTTGAGATCGGCGGAATCGATCGCGACAAGTTGCCTGCCGCAGTGAGCGCGGGGACGGTTGCCGGCGAAGTCTCCGCTGCAGCTGCCGCCGCCACCGGCCTGCCGGCGGGTACGCCGCTGGTAGTCGGCACCCACGATCAGTGTGCAAACGCCTTGGGGTGTGGAGTTGTTGAAGACGGTATGGCGCTGTACGGGATGGGTACCTTTCCGACGATCGCACCGGTGTACTCCGGCGGAATAGACACCGCGGTGATGGTCGACAACCGTCTCAATACTGAACACCATGCAGTTCCCGGAAAATTTGTCTCCTTTTTGTTCCATATGGGCGGGTCTTCCGTTAAGTGGTTCCGACAACAGTTTGCTCCGCAAAGCTCCTATGACGACCTGTTCAACGAGATGCCGGACACGGTGGCCCCGGTGCTCGTGCTGCCGCGATTTGCTCCCATGGGCCCCCCTCGCTATGAGGCAGATGCGTCGGCGATCGTTGAAGGGCTCACACTGGAGTCGTCTCGGGGCGATCTTCTGCGCGGTATCGTGGAGGCAAACACCTTGGCACTGAAGATGCTGGTGGAGCAGCTTCCGCCGGCCGGAATTCAGATCGACTCCTACGTCGCGGCCGGCGGAGGCAGTAAGTCGGACCGATCCCTTCAAATCGCCGCGGATATACTGGGGAAGCCTATCGTTCGGTCGGGAGTTGTCGAGGCAGGGGCCTTTGGTGCCGCACTGTTGTCGGGCATCGGCACCGGGCAGTATAGCAGCGCTCGGGAAGCGGTCGAGGTTGCGAGTACGTTGGGCGTGTCCTTCGATCCGGATGCCAAGAGGGTGGATCAGTACGAGGAAGTGCTTTCCCTCTACAAAGAGCTCCGCGAAACGATGGCGCCGCTCATCGAAAAGTGGGTTGCCTTCCGTGGAAACGCCTCCGTCGCCGGTGACTGACGAGTGCGGGTTTTCCGTCAGGCGGTCGTGCCCGCCTCGCCATGATCATCATATGAGCCGGGCGGATAGAGCTGCTCCAGCTGAGCGATGAGGGCGGTGACGTGCGGGTCTTCCAGGGCGTAGTAGACTTGCTTGCCCTCCCGGCGTTTGGCGATGTAGCCGGCCATCCACATCATTTTGAGGTGCTGGCTGATGTTGGAAAGCTGAGAACCGGTAATGTCCACCAGTTCTCCCACGGTGAAGGAGTGGGTGCGGAGCGCGCAGAGGAGCCGAAAGCGGATCGGGTTGGAGAGGGTAGAAAGCAGCTGCTGCACGTCCGTGCAGCGCCGTTCTGAGTACTGTCCTTTGATCTCTTCGATCCTGCGCGCGCGATCGCTCATCCTCGTCATCGGCTTGAAGGTAGTTCCCGTTTAGTTCCAACGTCCAGCACTGAGGTCCTCACTGATCGCCGCGGCGGCCCGGCGACCTTCGCCCATGGCGAGAATGACGGTGGCGGCGCCCAGCACGATATCTCCCCCGGCGTATACCCGGGGAATGCTGGTACGATTGTCATCGTCCACGGTGATGTTGCCCCATTTGTTGGTGTCCAGATCGTTGGTGGTTTGCCGCAGGAGCGGGTTGGAGACGTTGCCCAAGGCGGGAATCACCGTATCCACATCCATTTCAAAGTAATCGTCCTCAATCGGCATGGGACGTCGGCGAACGGACTCGTCCGGTTCTCCCAACTCATAGCGCTGGCAGCGCAGCGCCCGCACGCGGCCGTCGTCATCACCGAGGATTTCCACGGGGTTGCTGAGAAAGTGGAACTCGATGCCTTCCTCGTGGGCGTGATCCACCTCTTCCACCCGCGCCGGCATTTCCGTCCGGGTACGGCGATAGATCACGTGCACTTTCTCGGCGCCGATCCGCAATGCCATGCGCGCGGCGTCCATCGCCACGTTACCGCCGCCGAGCACCGCCACTTCCTTCGATTCGTAGATCGGGGTGTCCACGTGGTCCTGGTCGTAGGCTTTCATCAGGTTGGACCGCGTGAGGTACTCATTGGCGCTGAACACACCAACCAGGTTTTCGCCGGGGATGTTCATAAACTTGGGCAGGCCGGCGCCGCTGCCGATGAACAGCGCGTCAAAGCCATCCTTCGTGATAAGATCCTCGATCGTTCGGGTGCGGCCGATGAGAAAGTTGAAGTTAAAGGTAACGCCCATCGCTTCCAGTCCGGCAATCTCGTCCTGAACGATCTGTTTCGGGAGGCGAAACTCGGGGATGCCGTAGATCATGACGCCGCCGGGCTTGTGAAACGCCTCAAAGATCTCCACCTGGTGTCCGGCTTTGCGCAGGTCGGCGGCGGCGGTGAGGCCTGCGGGACCGGAGCCGATCACCCCCACCTTGAATCCGGTGTCCGGCGCGATCTCCGGTGGCTGCAGGGTGCCCGATTCCCGTTCCCGGTCCGCCACGAAGCGCTCGATTCGGCCGATCGCCACCGACTGCATCGGGTCCCGCGCGGCTTTGCCCACGGTGCACTCCAGCATGCACTGCGCCTCCTGCGGACACACGCGCCCGCAGATCGCGGGAAGCAGACTGGACTCCTTGATCGTATTGATCGAATCCTGAAACTCACCAGCCGCCGCCTGCAGTACAAACTGCGGAATATTGATCGACACCGGGCAGCCGTTGATGCAGGGGGCGGTGGGGCAGTTGAGACAGCGCAGCGCCTCCACCCGGGCCTGCTCCTCGGTATATCCCAGAGCTACTTCCTGCTGGTTGGTGCAGCGGACCGTGGGATCCTGAGCCGGCATATCCTGTTGCGGAATCTTCCGACGATCTTTGTTCTTCAGCTCACCCGCTTGTGCACGGGGGCCCCACTCTTCCCAGAGTCCCCGGGCTTCCTGGGCGAGTTCTTCCGGGGTGCG
>JAWOCO010000311.1:0-7879 GCA_046483765.1 Alkalispirochaeta sp.
TTGCGCCACGTAGCTCACGAAACCGGCGCCACGGAAGAGATTGAGCAACGTGGTGAGATTGTCCCGCCGCGTCTGGAGCGCTTCCCGCTCCGCCGTGAGCTGATCGCGACGGAAAATCTGCGCCTGGACCGTTTCGATCCGGGAGTTAATCGCTCCCACCTGTTCACCCAGGGTGGAAATCCGCTGATCCAGCTGCGTGATCTCCCCGCGAAGACTCGCCAGTTCGTCATCCAGCTCGGCCGGGTCCGCGGGTGCCTCACCTTCCCCGGCGGCCAGCTCCCGGGTGATCTCCGCGGTGCGTTCGGCGATGCGCCGCCTCCGCTCCCGGGCGGTGGTGAGCTGCTCCTCGTACCGGGACAGCTCCGGGAGGTCGTTCAGGAGTTCCGCGATCGCCGCTTCCCCGGAGTCCTGGGGAACGTGCGGGGCGGCTGATCGCGCCTGGGCGAAGGCGAGCTCCGCCGCATGCAGCTCGTCCGTGGCGGCGGTGAGCACCTGGCGGCGTTCCTCCCTCTGAGCGGCGAGCCGCTCTACCTCCTGCGCGGCGGCGGCGTGCTGCTCGCCGAGGCCCTGGAGCTCTGATTGCAAGCGGTCAAGCTCCTGGGATACCTCCTCCGCAGCGGCGGTGGCGGCAGCGGCGAGCGCCGCGGTACCGGGACGCCGCGCGGTGCGACCGGCGGTATCGGCCCCAGAGGTGGCGGGGGTGGACGCACCGTCCTCGGCGGGGGCACCACCGGAGCCCTGCCCGGCGGGAAGCGCGGATTCCCCGAGAACCGCCTCGTAGCGCCCGCAGGCTTCCTGGTCCAGCTGCTCCAAAATCGAGGACTCCTCATGTACGCGCTCTTCCCGGCGGCGGAGTCCTTCCTCCACCCGGGCCTCCTCGCCGGCCACGGCGGACTCCGCCTGGGAAAGCACCGACTGTAGCTGCTCCAGGGTGGCGCGGCGAGCGTCGATCTGGGTGTAGCGCGCCTCCACCTCCTGCAGCCAGGTGACTGCCGCCGTGGGGTCTTGGGGGAGATCCTGGCGACCGGCGACCTCGGCCGGCGGCTCCAACGCCTGCTCTTCTGCGGCCAGCCCCGACAGGGTGCCCTGTAGCTCTGTGAGCTGCGAGACGCGCGCCGCCACGGCGCTCAGCTGCGCCTCAAGCGCGGCCACATCGCCGGCGGGGCTGGAAGCGCCGGCGGGGGCATCGGCGCCGACGCGGGTACCGGCTCCAGCGGCGGGCCCGTCAGCACCGCCGGAGTCTGCTGCGGCGTGCGGGCCACCGGGATGGTGCAGCGACCCACACACGGGACACGGCTCGCCGTCACTCAGCGACTCTGCCAGCTCCCGGAGCTGGTCGTCCACCGCGGCGCGGCGAAGCTGCGCCTCCAGGTGCCGTCGGTCGCGCTCCGCCTGCTCCCGGAGTTCAGCCAGCTCAGCCTGACTCGCCTCCGCGGTCAGCCCCGCCTGCTGGAGTGCGGCGGTCCGACGACTGGCGATGGAATCGGCGGCGGTGCGGTAGTACTGTTCGGCCTGGACCGCGGATTGGAGCTCCCCGAGACGCCGGCGTTCCGGGATTCCCGCCTCCAGCTCGGCCAGGGCTGACCGGAACTCGCCGATCTGGCGCTGGGAATCCTCCCGGAGCTTGACCGCCGCGTCGCGAGCCTCCCGCTTCTCGTGGATTTCCTGCTCAACGGACACCCGCTGCGCCCCACGGGAGAGCGCCTCCCGAAGCGCCTCGAGAACCGGTCGCCGCTGTGCGTCACTTTCGAGCGTGTTGCGGCGCTCCTCGAGCTCCCGCAAGCGCTGCTGCGCCGGTTCCAGGCGTTCGTCGATCTCGCGTAGGCGCCCCTGCGCCTCCTCTACCCGGCGACGCGCATCCTGAAGTCGTTCAAAGGGCCCCCGCAGATGGTCTCGCGCTTCGTGGAGGCGGGTGATATGCGCTTCTAATTCCTTCAGAGCGTGTTCGCCACTACGAAGTTCGCGATCCTGCTGCTGGAGCTGGGCGAGTTCCCGGTGGAGGGCAGTAAGCCGGGCCAACTGCTCCGCGCGGACGTTGGCCTCCGTGCGGCGGGCACCGGCGGTGGCACGCTCGCTGGAAACGCGCTCCGCCTCAGCTCTCAGCTCGGTGCGGATCGCCTCCGGGTCCTCCGGCAGTTCCCGCAAAGCGCTCTCTACTCCTTCGAGGTGGGTGGTGGTGGCGCCCATAAGCGTCCGTGTCCGGGAGTGCAGATCGAAGCGCTCCAGTTGGAAGAGCTCCTTCATCATCTCCGTGCGGTCGGTGGCGCCAAGCTGGAGAAACTCCTGAAACCGTCCCTGCGGAATGATCGTGGTGCGGCGGAAGTTCTGGTAACTGAGTCCCAGCACGCGCTCGCCATCGTTGTGATCTAAGGGAATCCACTCCGCCGATGGGGAGTGCGGCTCGGAGTTTGCCTCGGAGTTCGGCTGGGCGTTGGAGGACGGATCTCGGCGAGAGTCCGGGCGAGCGTCCACGTGAGCGTCCCGGCGAGAGTCCGGGCGAGCGTCCAGCCGGTAGGCGCGGCGGTTCATGTTCCCCACCTCCTCCGGCCGCTTCCGGTTGCGCTTGGCCTCGGCGGTAAACCGAAATGTGCGCGACTGTCGATCAAGAAAGGTGAAGTCCACGAAGAGGCGCTCGCTACGCAGGTTGAGCATATTGGTGCTGCGCTTATCGTTCTTGTTGAGGCGGGCGGACTCTCCATAGAGCGCCAAGGTCATCGCCTCCAGGATCGAGGACTTGCCACTGCCCACGGGGCCGAAAATGCCAAAGAGCTGCGCCGCGGTGAGGTGGCGAAAGTCGATTTCCACCGCCTCCTGGTAGGAGTAGAGGCCCTGGATCGTGAGCTTCACGGGAATCATGAGTTGCCCTCCGGTCCCGTCTCGGCCAGCACCTCGCGGAAGAGTTCCCGCAGCGCCTCATCCGGCTCCACCCCGTGGCGCTCATAGAAGTACCGGGCAAAGAGCCCGTGGATGTCGCCGGTGGGATCGATCCGTTCCCCACCGTCCTCCTCGACCGCCGACGTGGAGGCGGAGGCCGAAAGCGGCACGATGGTGACGATGCCGTCGTGAGCCTCGTGCAGGCGGCGGCGATCGGCGCCGGAGAGGTAGTTGGGCAGGGTGATCGAGAGTTCCACCAGGGCGGTGGGATGTTCCCCAAGCCACGCCAGCGCGTCCTCCACCGAGGAGGCGTGGTACCGCAGCAGCGGCCGGCCGGAGGTGAGCGGACGATGCCGGAGCGAGGCCTCGGAGCCCAGGGACCCGTGCGGCTCGACCTCCACGATAGTGACGCTCTTTTCCTGCTCCGCCTCGGCAAAGCTGTACGCCAAGGGGCTTCCGCTGTAGTAGAGCGGCGCGGCACCGGTCACCCCGTGAGGCCGGTGCAGGTGACCGCATGCGGCGTACTGGATCACGGTGGGGACGATTCCGGTGGACAGCGCCGGTGCGCCGCCCACATGGGCGATCGGCCGCTCCCCGTCGGGCTCTTCCGGTGGGTTCTGCGGATCGGCGGCAAACATGAGATGCGCCACCAGCAGATTGATTCCTTCCCCCTGCAGGGAACGTTCCGCCCGTTCCCGCCAGCGTTCCGCCAAAAGATCCTGTAGCGCCTGCTCCGCATCACCGGCGGGATCGAGAGCACGGCGCAGGCGCACCTCGTTGGCGTAGGGCACCGGGAGCACGCGTACCGGCACGCCGCTCACTCCGGGCCGGTCGATCGCCAGTTCCACGAACCCCGGCTCGCTGTGGGTCACGCTCACCGCACCCGCGCGAAACGCTACCGCGGTTTCCTCCGGATATCCGCACAGGAGAATACCGTGGGTTCGCGCCAGCACCTCCGGCGCCACCACCCGGTCTGGGGAATCGTGGTTTCCGGCGATGGCGATCACCGCCCGTGTGCCGTCCCGCGCCAGATCCCGAAGCGTGCGGTACAGGAGCTCCTGCGCGTCACTACCGGGATTGAACGTATCAAACAGGTCGCCGGCAACGATCACCAGGTCCGGATCCTCCTCCTCGGTGATCGCCACGATCTCCTGGAGGACCTGCCGCTGTTCCTCGAGTCGGGAGAAGCGTTCCAACCGTTTACCGATATGCCAGTCTGCCGTGTGGAGAATCTTCATACGCTGCATCTGTTGTACCGCATCCTCGGTGAGCGTTGAAAGGCGGAACGGACCGGCGCAGATGATTGAATCGTGGCATTTGATGCGATAACATCATATGTATGCGCACCACCCTTGATATTGACCAGGATGTCCTCGAGACAGCCAAGGAGATCGCCCGGAAGGAACGGAGATCAACCGGCGCCGTCATTTCCGAGTTTGCTCGACACGGGTTTTACGCCCAAGATTCGTCCGTATCGGAAGACGGAGAACCATACGGAAAGAAGAACGGCGTCCCAGTTCTGCCTCCTACCGGTTCGCTCGTCAGTGAAGCGTCGATTCGGAAAATTCGGGATGCCGAAGGCATCTGATGCGTTCGCTGCTCGATATCAACGTAATTATCGCGCTCCTCGATTCCGATCACGACTTTCATCACCGGGCACACGCATGGTGGGAGGCGCATGGCGACGGCGGATGGGCATCCTGCCCGCTCACGGAGAACGGTGTAGTCAGAATCATGTCGCACCCGGCGTATAATCCGCGACGGCCACTCACACCCACAGCGGTGGTTACCATTCTTCGCGCGTTCGCTCAGGGGACAGAACACCGGTTCTGGCCTGATCGCATTTCACTTCTGGATGATACGTTGATCGATTCTGCGCACATTCTTGGTCCGCGACAGGTGATGGACATATACCTGTTGGCCTTGGCCACGTCTCATGAGGGCCGTCTCGTCACCTTTGATGAATCGGTCAACCACCGCGCCGTGCCGGAACGTGGCGCCCACCATCTCTTTATCATTTGAATGAGCGCCGGAGAGGTGAAAGGCGTACGACCTTGACAGCTCACCGTCCCCCGGGCACCCTTCCCTCTCCATGGCTGCTCAGCGATCGCCGGTGACCACCACCTACCGCAACGGTCAGGTAGAAATCCCGTTCCAGCTCCACCGTTCCCGCCGCAGGACGATCGGGATCTCCGTGTATCCCGGGGGCCAGGTACGGGTCCGCGCCCCGCGGGGAGCCGACCAGCAGACGATCATGGAAGTCCTCCGCAAGAAAGAGTCATGGCTGCTGCGCAAGATTACCGAACTGACGCCGGTGGAGCCCCGGCGCGCACCGGTATGGCATGACGGCATGGAGGTACCGCTTCTCGGCCAAGCTCGTCCGCTGCGAGTCGTCTCCGCCGGCCGCCCCGGAGTGAGACTGACACCGGCCGGGTTTGAAGTACGCCTGGCGCGGGAAGAAGGCGCTCCCCCTGAGGCCGACGCCACCTCCGGCCGGTCCGCTTGCAACATCGGCGGGAATCAGCCGGTCACCGAGACCGCCGCAATCGGCCCCGCCGCAACCGGGGAGGCCACCGGCGCCGCCGCAATCGGTACGGCCCACGCCGCCTCATCCGCGCAACTCCACCGCGTCGTCTCGCGCTGGTATCACCACCGTGCGCCCACCGTCTTTGGCCATCGGCTGCAGGTAATCCGCCGCCACCCACGGATCGCGGCGTTGGGGGATCCCGGTGCCCTGAAGGTCCGCCGTATGCGGCGGAGGTGGGGCAGCTGCTTTATCGATGGTCGGATCAACCTCAATACTGAGCTCCTGGGTGAGCCGATTCCACTCATCGATTACGTGATCATCCACGAGCTGTGTCATCTGCGGGAGCACAACCATAGTCCCCGGTTCTACCGCCTCATGGATGAGGTACTACCCGACTGGCGCCAGCGCCGGCACCAGTTGCACCGCAGTGCCACATCGGGCTTTCTGCACACCCCCTGAGCCGCGCGGCACGGCTAACGCTCGTCACCGCTACCCCGCGTCACCACTCCCCCGCGCCGCGCCGCGGAGATACGCGGCCGAGCGTAGCCGAAGCGGTTAGGCGCTACCCTCCCGGGCGCAACTCGCGATAGGATAGGGGCATGTTCATATCTTGGATCAATCGCGTCCTTGCCGAGATCACTCGCCTGGAATGGCTTCCCGACTGGTCGGTGGCGCTCGCCCTGCCGGTGACGCTCATCGTGGCCTACGCCGTCCTCTCGCGGTTGATCCCACTGCTCACCCCCAAGAAGAACCGTTCCGCAGTACGCCTGGTGTTTCGCCGGACGCGGCTCCCGGTCCAGGTAATTCTGCTCACCGCCACACTGCAGCAGACGCTGACACGTACGGTGGAGGCCCCGGAGGCGGTGGACGCGATCAATCGGATCGCCCCGATTGTGATTATCTTCGGCATCGCGGTATTGGCGTATCGGCTGGTGGGGGCCTTTTTTGCGGAGCTAAGAAAACGGTTCGACACCACCGCTGAGGACAACCTCCGCGCCCGGCAGGCCACCACACAGATTATCATCCTGGAACGGGTGGTGGGCTTTATCGTGGTGGTGATCGGAATTGCCGCCGGACTCATGAGCATTCCCGGGGTACGGCAGTACGGCGCGTCGCTGTTGGCCTCCGCCGGTGTCGCCGGTCTGGTGGTAGGCTTTGCCGCGCAACAGACGATCGCCAACGTACTGGCGGGAATCCAAATCGCCATCACGCAACCGCTGCGCATCGAGGACGCGGTAGTTATCGACGGGGAATGGGGGTGGATCGAGGAAATCACGCTTACCTACGTGGTGGTGCGCGTCTGGGATCGGCGACGACTGGTGGTGCCGATCTCCTACCTCCTGCAGAAGCCGTTTCAGAACTGGACGCGCAACAGCTCCTCCATCATGGGTTCCATCTATCTCTACGTGGATTACACCCTGGACGTACAGGAACTTCGTCTGGAACAGACGCGGCTCCTCGCGGCCAGCCCCTACTGGGACGGCGATGTGGACGTGGTGCAAGTGGTGGACACCACCGAACGGACGATGGTGGTACGCTCCCTGGTGAGCGCCTCGAGTTCTCCCCGGGCGTGGGACCTGCGGTGTGAAATCCGCGAGGGACTGGTAACATGGATCAAGGAACACTACCCCGACTCCCTGCCCCGCGAGCGGATGCGGATCAAGGGATCGATTCAGGCGTAACATGAACCTCACCAGCAGCGCCTTCGGCCGAGAATGGCCCCGCTTCGCCGGCGCCACGATCGCTACTATCCTCGCCGCCATCGCCGGGTTCGCGGTGCCGCTCTTGGTACAGGCGGTGCTGGACTGGATCCTCATGGACCAGGGAGCCCCACCCTTCCGGTGGGTGACGGGCCTGGTACACCTGGTGGGCGGCCCCCAGGTGGTGCGCCACAACCTGTGGCTTCCGGCGGTGGCGATTATCCTGGCCACCGCGATGAACGGCGGCGCGTCCTACTTTGCCGGGCGCTGGAGCGCCGAAGGAGCCGAACGCGCCGCCCGCAGCCTGCGGGATGACCTGTACGCTCACCTGCACGCGGTGAGCGTGGCGTTCCACCAGACCAGCTCCAGTGGAGATCTGCTGCAACGGTGCACCTCCGACGTGGATACGATCCGCAAGTTCTTTGCGATTCAGCTCATGGAGGTGGGCCGCGCCGTGGCGATGACCGCCGTGGCGATTCCGGTAATGCTCATCCTCCACCCCCAACTCACCGCGGTGGCACTGGTCTTGCTCCCGGTGGCGTTCTGGTACACCCTGCGTTTCTTCCAGGATGTGCAAACCGCCTTTACCGCCTCCGACGAGGCGGAGGGGGAGCTTTCCGCGGTACTCCAGGAACACCTGAACGGTCTGCGGGTAGTGCGCGCCTTCGCCCGGGAACCGGAACAGATGCAGCAACCAGTACACGATCTTGGCTAACCGGATCACGAACGCTGTTGAACAGCATCGATCGCGACATCAACTCGAAATTCGAGAACGCGA
>JAWOCO010000324.1:0-6059 GCA_046483765.1 Alkalispirochaeta sp.
GGAGCCGCATCTCACTCCGGATGTCACCGGTGCTCTGAGTACGCCCACCGCCGGCGTCGTTGACGCCTTTCAGGGTGTTCTGGGAGCCGCGGAAAACGCCGCCACCAACGGCGTCGAGTTTATTCTGGATGCTGAGGTCCGCGGTGCTGTGGTCGAGGATGGGTCGCTCAAGGCGGTCGAGACCAGTCAAGGCACGTTCACCGCGTCCTGGTTTATCAACGCCGCCGGGGTACACTCGGATGAAATCCTGCACATGGTTGGCGATCATCCAGAGTTTGAGATCACCGCGCGTCGCGGCGAGTACTTCGTGTTTGACGAGTCAGCCTTTCGGGTCAACAACGTGTTGTTTCCGATGCCCAGTAAAAAGGGAAAAGGTATCCTGGTGACCACCACGACCCATGGCAACACGATGATCGGCCCCAACAGCGATACGATCGGCAACAAGGAAGACCACTCCGTCACGGAGGAAGGAATGCACGAAATCCTCGAGGGAGCCAAGAAATTGGTACCCATGGTCTCTCCCCGCGGCGTGATCGCCACCTTTGCCGGTCTCCGAGCTACCGGCAATTACAAACCCGATGGTCACGGGAAGGACTTTCTGATCGAAGTATCCAAGGCGGTGAAGGGACTGATCAACCTTGCAGGGGTGGAGTCCCCCGGTTACGCCTCCGCCCCGGCGATTGGCGAGTACGTGGGCGAACTGCTTCGTGGAGAAGGTGTGCAGCTCACGGAAAAGGCCGATTGGAATCCCAAACGCCATCGAATTCCGCGCTTTAAGGAAATGGACCATGAGGAACGCGCGGAAATCGTGAAAGCCAACCCCGCCTACGGGCGGATCGTGTGCCGCTGCGAGGAAGTCACGGAGGGCGAGATCCTGGACGCGATCCATTCTCCCATTCCGGCCAAGACCTACGACGCGATCAAGCGTCGTACCTGGCTGGGAACCGGCAGGTGTCAGGGAAGTTTTGACTATCCCCGTACGATGGAGATCCTCGCGCGGGAGCTCGGCATGTCTATGACCGAGATTACCAAAAAGGGACCGGGTTCCGTGTTCCTGTATCGGCAGACCAAAGAGGAAGTAGTGTAATGGACGTCAATACCAATTACGACGTAATCGTCATCGGTGGTGGTCCCGCCGGGATCGCCGCGGCGATTGAAGCGTACAATGCAGACAAAGGCAAAGTCCTGGTGATCGAACGCAACGATTCGCTGGGCGGTATCCTGCCCCAGTGCATTCATAACGGCTTTGGTGCGATTAACTTTGGTGAAGACCTACCGGGACCGCACTACTCTCACCGCTACGAGACCACGTTGCGGGAACTGCCGGTAGAGATCATGCTGGACACGATGGTAGTGGATATGACTCCGGAACTGGATATCTACACCATGAGCAGCGAGTACGGCTACCAACACTTTCGCCCGCGGGCGATCGTGCTTGCCATGGGCTGCCGCGAACGAACCCGGGCCCAGATACGCCTCCCAGGGACCCGGGCCGCCGGTATCTTCACCGCCGGTACGGCGCAGCGCCTGGTAAATATCGAAGGCTACATGCCGGGTAATGAAATCGTGGTGTTGGGAAGCGGTGACATCGGCATGATTATGGCCCGCCGTCTCACTATCGAAGGAGCCAAAGTACTGGGCGTCATGGAACTGCTCCCCTTCCTCACCGGTCTTCGCCGGAACTACGTACAGTGCCTGCAGGATTACAACATTCCACTGCATTTGAGTACCACGGTGAACAAAATCTATGGTGAGCGCCGGGTCGAAGGGATCGAGACGGTGAAGGTTGACGAGAACCTGGAGCACGTCCCCGGAACGGAAGAGTTTATCAAATGTGATACCCTGGTACTGTCGGTGGGACTGATTCCGGAAAATGAGCTCTCCCGCAAGGCGGGAGTACAGATCGATGCCCGCACCAACGGGCCGATTGTCGATTCCGATATGGCCACGAATGTACCGGGAATCTTCGCTGCGGGAAATGTGACCGCCATTTATGATCTGGTGGACTATGTCAGCAAGGCCGGCGAAGTGGCCGGACGCAGCGCAGCGCAGTACGCTGCATCGCAGGAGAAGAACCGCCATGAGGGCTCCCGGGCGATTCGCATTAAGCCTGGGGCCAACGTGGGAAGCATCATTCCCCAGCAGATCTTTATCGACGACCTGGGTGATCGCGATGTCTATCTGAGCATGCGCCCCAACTCCTTGTTGGAACGGATGGTCAAGGTGGAACTCGATGCCGACTCCCAAGAGGTGATGAGTTTCCGCGAGCAGTATGCCCGCCCCGCGGAAATGATTATCCGCAAGCTCAAGGCGCGAGACATCGAGAAGCTCAAGGCCACCGAGACCAATGAGCTGGTAGCAAACATTTCGTGAAGGGACGATTGAAATGAGCGAAGAGAAACAAGGCGACTACCGAACCAGAACCGATATCTGCCTGCGCTGTCCGCAAGGTTGCGAGGTTCAGACGATGTTGGGACCGGATGATGAGATCTTAAACATCAGCGGTAATAAGTGTAAGCTGGGGAAGGAGTACGTGGAGCAGGAGATCAGGGATCCCCGGCGCGTGCTGCCCACCAGCGTGAAAGTAAAAAACGGAACCAGTCCGATGGTGCCGGTGTGGACACCGGAACCGATGCCAAAGGGTCTGCTGCTTGATCTGGCCGCGGAATCGCGGAAGATCGAGGTTGAGGCCCCCGTTCATGTGGGCGACGTTGTACTAGACGACTGGCGCGGGTTGGGTGTCCGCCTGGTTGCCAGTGCCGAGGTCGCCCGAGCGGAATAATCTCTCGGGGACATACAGCAGGTGGGGGGGCAATACCCCGGTTGCTGATGATTCCATACATCCTCGGCCGGTAGCCAGTTGGGTGCCGGCCACTTTTTGTCTAACCCCCGGCCCGAACCCGTCCCACCGCAGTTATACCCCAGTACTGAACCCGCGGTAGTTCCTGACAAACTGCACGCGATCAAAGGACGCAGGGTCCGCCACGTTCGCCTGACTCAGCCGGCCGCGAAAATCCTCGAGCCGAGCGTACCCGTGGTCGGTCATCCAGCGGCGGAGGCGGTCGTTCATGGCGCCGACACTATCAATACCACTGCGATAGAGCACCGACGCCACCTGAACGGCATCCGCCCCCGCCAGAATCTGCTTAATCACGGCATCACCGTCGTGGACCCCCGTGGAGGCAGCGATATCGGAACTCACCTGCCCCTTCATGATCGCCACCCACCGAAGCGACAGATGCAGCAGTTCCGGAGAGCTCAGCACGTTAGCCGGCATGATCTCCAGAGAATCAAGATCGAAATCCGGGTGAAAAAACCGGTTAAACATCACGATGCCGGCAACTCCCGTCTCGGAAAGTGCTTTTAGCATGCGCGCCAACAGCGTGAAGTGGTAACTCACCTTGATCGCCACCGGGATTTGGATCTGATCCTGCACCGCCTGCACAATATCAAAGTAGGTCTGCTCAAAGACGCGGGATTCCTCCGTATGCACGTCGGAGGGCATTAAGAACACGTTCAATTCCAATGCGTCGGCTCCAGCCCGCTCTACCAGCTCTGCAAAGGAGGTCCAGCGACCGGCGGAAAAACAGTTGACTGACGCGATAATCGGGATGTCTACCTGTGCTTTGGCCTCACTCACCAGCTTGAGGTAGGACGACATACCATCATCCTCATCGATGAAGCCCTCCATCTCTGCCGTCTCGGGAAACGCGAAACCGGGCCGCTCCATTTGAACACGAGTGCCCTCCATCTCCGCCACGATCTCTTCCTCGAACAGTGATTTAAGAACCACCGCCCCGGCCCCTGCAGCTTGCAAGCCTCGAATATTCTCCACTGAGCTGGTAATACCACAGCTTCCAGCGATTACCGGTGATTCAAGCGGCAGACCCAAATATCTACAACGTATGTCTGGTGTCATATAGATAGGCTACGCCCCCGCCCGCGGGAACGCAAGCAAAAGCGTCTCATTTCGTGTACCCCTCCGGCCCCACAGACTCGCCCTACACAGCAGCTGATAATTGACACGCCGCTGCCGCCGGTGCTATTCTTGGCGCCGATTCGGGCTGTAGCGCAGGGGTTCAGCGTACTTGTCTGGGGGACAAGGGGTCGGCGGTTCAAATCCGCCCAGCCCGAGAAAAAGCGGTGGTTGGCTTCATGCCGACCACCGTTTTTTTTGGCGTTGGGTGTCGGCGCGTTCCGGAGGACGAAGGCTGAGGAACGCACCGGAGCGCGTGTCAAAGAGTGCTAACCCGGCACCAAATGATGTATTTCCGCACCTTTCTGCGTTACTCTATAGATATGAAACACACATTCTGGCTGATAGTAGTCGTTGGGGCGGCGTTTACCGTGGCGAGTTGCGCGGGATCGCCCGATCCTGCACCATCGGAAGAAACAGAGCCCGCAGAAGCGGCTCCCGCCGAGGAGCCGGCTCCAGCTGAGTCGGAGACTCCTGAGCCGGAACCATCCGCCTCTGAGCAGGCACCACCTCCCGAGGAAGAAGAGCCGACGCCCCCTTTGAGCGAAACTGCGCCAAGCCTGCAGATTCGTGCAAACCGCGGGTCGTTCTCTCCGGAGCTCAGTGATGAGCTCGCCTTCCGGCTCTCCGCGTCCGACGAGGATGCAATCTCCGAGAATCAAATCGAGAGTTGGTCCTTCTCGCTGCAGGACGAGGACGGTACTGCCACAGTCCTGGAGGAGGGGTCGGGGCTACCACCTCGGGAGTTTACCTGGGATGGTTCCATGGACGGCGATCAGTCCGACGCAGCCGAAGACGGCACGTATACTCCCCATTTCGAGGTAACGTTCAGCGATGGAAGCTCCCGATCTGAGGCGGGCCGTTCGTTCCTGGTGGACACCACCGATCCCGTAGCCGAAATCGAGTTGGACGGCGTACCGTTCCGCCCCGGGAGTGCCCGCGGCAACTCTGAGCTGATTATCACCATCGATGCGGAAGATGAAAGCCCAATCGAGGAGTGGTGGTTTGAACCACGCACCCTGGAGGGTGAAACCTTGGCGCGCTTTACCGGCGAGAGCGACGTACCCCGCAGGGCGCGTTGGAACGGCCGGTCCGGCGGATCGATTGCGGTGGCCTCCGGAGAGGAATACCTCGTCTTTGGTCGCGTCCGGGACGAAGCCGGCAACGAGGGCACTACTGAAACGCGATTTGTGGTAGGAGCGATCACCGAGGAGTACCGCGGACGCGATCGCATCGTGTTGCCTCGTATCGAGTTCCCCGCCAACAGTTCCGACATTTCCACCGCAACTCCGGCGGCCCTCCAGACGTTTCAGAATACCGTCACCCGGGTTGCCCGAATCCTCACCAACGCGCCGGACGTAGAGATTCTGATCGAAGGTCATGCCAACAGCACCCGTTTTCAGAATGGCGAGCCCTCGCAAGAGGAGCAGGAAAACGAGCTTATCCCATTGTCTGAAGAACGTGCAGAGGTTGTACGGCAGGCGCTCATTGAACGCGGGATCGATCGAGAACGGTTGCAGACGGTTGGAGTGGGTGCCGCGGACCCGGCAACTGCATTCACCAACCAGGACGCCCTCGACCGAAACCGCCGCATCGAGCTCTACGTCATCGAGTAGCCACCGTTCAGGAGCAATCGCACAAGGCACAAAGAACGGGCCACCGTCGGAAGTATCCGACGGTGGCCCGCGTTGTATTCGTTTCAATCGACATGTCCGTCTACATGGATAGGTGGCTCCGGGCTACACCATACGCCTTATGCGAGACCAGCTTTCCGCCGCGTGTAGATATCGTAGAAGACCGCAAACAGCAGTACCAGTGCCTTCACCACATACTGCCAGTCGGATCCGATGTTCATGAGTGACATTCCGTTGTTTATGACTCCCATTACCAGACCACCTACAATCGCGCCGATTACGGTACCGATACCGCCGCTCATGGAGGCACCACCGATGAACACCGAGGCGATCGCATCCAGCTCAAACAGCTGCCCCGCTTGAGGCAGCGCCGAGTTCATGTATCCGGTGAAGACCACACCCGCGAGCCCCGCAAGACTTCCCATCACCACGAACACGAAGAATTCAAC
>JAWOCO010000350.1:0-3708 GCA_046483765.1 Alkalispirochaeta sp.
GTTAGCACCAACCAGCCGGTCAAGACGATCGGTGAGGCTGGCGGTAGAGTCCAGAATCTGTTGCACACTGGCAAGCTGATCCACGGACTGACGGTCCAGCCGTCCGCTAAACGATTCGATATTTTGGATCGTGCTGCGGGCGATGCGCAGGTTCTCCTCCAGGAGCAGGCTGGTGGACAGCGCCGTTTCGCGAGCCACCTGAACGATCTCACTGAGTGCCTGTACCGTCTCTTCGTCCTGCAAATATTGGGTGAGCTGCTCTACCATTTCCGTGGCGGAGACCGCCAGTTCGTTGGCGCTTCCCACCGTGTCCGATATGGACGAGGTCTGGCGAACGTTGCGTACCATATCACCACTACTGAGCATCGCGCCCTCGCCACTGCCGGGATTGAGCGACACGGTGGCGTTTCCTAACATGCTCTCGGTGGCTTTGGCGATAGTGGCGTCCTCGTAGAGCTCTACATCCTCCCGGATTTCCAGGGTGAGGCGCGCCCGGGTACCCTCGAGTTCGATGTCGCGCAGTCGCCCCACATCCACTCCGGCCAGTTTGACGTTGGAGTCCACCAGCAGGCCGCTGGCGTCGTCGATGTAGGCGTGAACGATATAGCTCCGTCCGGAACCGACGATCTCCGCGGTTTGCAGCACGTAGACGATCAGCCCGATTCCGGTAAGCGTTACAAACAGTCCGATCTTCAAATATCGAGACACATCACACCTCGAGTTTCCCGAAGGAATTGGATATGAACTCCCGCAGTACCGGATGCTCGGTATCGCTCAGTTCATCAGGCCGCCCCTGGGCCTGAATTTTCCCCTGGTACAGAAACCCGATGTAGTCGGAGATCCGGAAGGTAGCTTGAATATCGTGGGTGATCAGTATGCAGGTGATGCCAAACTCCTCGTTCACTTTGGTTATCAGATCGTTAATGGTGGCTGCCAGAATCGGATCGAGACCGGTGGTGGGCTCATCGAAGAGCAGTACCTGCGGCTGTACTGCCAAGGTCCGCGCCAGCCCTACCCGTTTGCGCATACCCCCGGAAAGCTCCGCAGGGTAACTGTCGGCCACATTAGGGAGCCCGATCCACTCCAGCTTCTCCCGTACCACTTCAGCAATACGATCCTTGTTCTTCTCGCCGCGACCCTCAACCAGGGGAAAGGCGATGTTTTCCGCTACGGTCATCGAATCGAAGAGCGCCGAATCCTGAAACAGATATCCGAACTGCCGGCGCATCTCGTTCCGTGTTTCCTCTTCACTGGTGATCATGCTGGTACCGCGAAAGAAGATGTCTCCCCGGTCCGGTTCCAGCACACCGATAATGTTCTTGATAAGGACGCTCTTTCCCGTGCCGCTTTGCCCAATTATGGAAGTGACTTCCCCTTCAGCAAACGAGATCTCAGCTCCTTGCAACACGTGATTATCTCCAAAAGATTTCCAGAGATCTTGTACAACCAGAAATTCGCCCATCGATTCAAGTCTATCTCAATATAAGAGTTTCAACATCAGGTCGGCCATAATGTAATCGGCCACCAGAATCCCAACCGAAGAGGTGACGACCGCCTGGGTAGACGCCTCTCCTACGCCTTTCGCACCTCGTCCCGCATGGAATCCGTAATAGGAGCAGATCACCGCCATCATGAATCCCATGACCGCCGCCTTAATCATTCCTGAATAGATATCGGTGGGTTGCACGAATCCGTAGAGCTGGTTGAAGAATCCTCCCGGATCCACATCAAGCATGCCCACGGCAACGATGTAGCTTCCCACGAGTCCCACAATATTGGCCATGGCGGTGAGAATCGGAAAGGTGATCACGCTGGCCACCACGCGGGGCGTGACCAGGTAGTGCGCTGGATCAACATCCATCGTCTGCATCGCGTCGAGCTGCTCGGTGACCTGCATCGTCCCCAACTCGGCGGTCATGGCCGAGCCATTCTTAGCGATCAGCATGAGGGACGTGATCACCGGCGCCAACTCCCGCGCCAGCGTCAGCCCCACCGCGGCGCCCACCATCGTCTCCGCCTGAAACATCGCCATGAGCATCGTGAGCTGCAGCGCGAAGATCATCCCGATTGCCGCACTGGACAGCGCAATAATCGGCACCGATTTGACGCCAATACGTTCTACCTGCTCCCAGAGGAGGCGCCACCGCATCGGCCTGCGGGGGATATTGCGAAACACGTGACCTAGGAACACGGCGAACCGTCCCAGGCCGACGAAGAGGGTGTAGACGTTGCGGCCCAAAGCCTCAATCAAACCCAGCACCCCGGTGACAGGTTCTTCCGGGTGCGCTCCAGGAGGTGCGGAAGGTGGTTTAGTCCGCGATTTATCCGGCATGTCAGGTCAGTACATCGCTCACAGGAAGGTCACCCATAAAGCTCAGCGCCTGGACGCAGTGCTCGAAGAGGCGCATACACTGCCGGGCGTCATCACGGGCGCGATGAGCGGTGTTGGCGGGAATTCCCAGCATCTCCACCAGGTTCTGCAGGGAATAACTCTTCTTTCCCGGAAACGCTTTCTGGGCGAGCACCTGGGTATCGATAATCAGGTTTTCCACGGTGGGCATACCGGCACGCTGCAGTTCCGCCCGCAGGAATCCGGCATCGAACTCCGCGTTGTGCGCCATAAGGATGGAGGTACCGGCGAATTCCATAAACCGTGGCAGCACCGTCGCCACCGGGGCCTTACCCGCCACCATTTCCGTGGTGATACCGCTCACTCGGGCGGCATCGGGGTGAATCTCCATCCCCGGGTTGGACAACTCCTCAAATTCCGCAAGTTCCTGCCCCACTGTAAAACGTACCGCCCCAAACTCCACGATCCGATCCACCGCCGGGTGAAGTCCGGTGGTCTCGAAGTCAAACGCCACGAAGGTGAAATCCGTCACCGGAAGCGTAGTGTCGATCGTCACGCTTCGGCCTCCGCGATAATTTTGCCCAGATCGGTCTCGATCGCCTGGATCTGGTCCCGAACCAATCGCTGCGCCTCGGCAAGGTCCAGCTTCGGTTCGCTGTGGCAACTGGCGTAGAACTTGATCTTCGGTTCGGTACCGGAGGGGCGGGCACTCACCTTGGCTCCATTGGCCAAGAAGAACTGCAATACGTTGGACTTCGGGAGCCCCGGCCCGGATTCACTGCGCCCCTCCGCCGGATAAAACGCCGTATCCGCCTGGAGGTCGACGATACGCTCGATCTGCGATCCACCAAACTCCTGCGGCGGATTCTCCCGGAGCCGCGTCATGAGATCCGCCATGATCTCCTTCCCGGCCTGGCCCTCGAAATACTTGGAGATCGTCTGCTCCTGCCAGTAGCCAAACTGCTCCCAGAGCTGACGGAGTCGGCCCATCACACTGACGCCTTCTCGTCGCCAGTGCAGCGCCATTTCGATGGTGAGCATGGTGGCGGTAATGCTATCCTTGTCCCGCACCTCGGTACCGATTAGGTACCCGTAGCTCTCCTCGTCACCCATGATGAACTGCGGCCCCGCCGGGTCCGCCTCGAGGGCGCGCATAACCGAGGCGATATGCTTAAAACCGGTGAGCGTCTCGTAAACGGTGGCGCCGTAATGCTCGGCCACCAGTTTTTGAAGCTCGGTGGTGACCACGGTGGTCACGAATGCGGGAATCTTGGGCAAGGTTCCCAGGCGCGCGCGCTGCCCCAGGATGTAGTCCGCCAGCAGTACTCCCAGCTGGTTTCCGGTGACCAGCACCATGT
>JAWOCO010000387.1:0-4532 GCA_046483765.1 Alkalispirochaeta sp.
GCACTAATCAGAAACACCGTTGACAGCAACGACATGACCGCGATCACGTGAGTGAAGATCAGCAGTCCCACCGACGATTGCTCCCGGTAGCTGGTGGAGGTCCAAATCTGGATCAGCGTGGACCAGATGATCGGCACCGCCACGAAGTAGAGCAGTAGGTTGTTTTCCGTGGGAAACTGGTAGTCCAGGAAGAACTCGAAGTACCACGTGCCCACCACGAAGATCGCCAGATCGCGGGCCAGCACAAAGCGGGCGGTATTCCAGAAGCGGCGCCGTTCCCGGGGCTGAGGGGTGGGGGCGTGCGGTCCGGTCACAGAGTCAGGTTGCATAGAACACCACCTTACCAAAAAGAAGCAGCGACCGGGAGCTCCCGGCCGCTGCTGATACCGTCGGTCGCTTCAGCATCGACGAATCGGCTACGTGCTCGCCCCAAACCAGTTCAAGGGTTCGGTGGCGTGGTTCTGGTAGATATGTTTCGTCTCGGTGTATTCCTCGAGCCCCGGTTTTCCGAGTTCCCGGCCGATACCGGACTGTTTGTATCCACCCCAGGGAGCTTGTGCAAAGTACACGTTGAAGTCGTTAATCCACACGGTGCCCATGCGCAGCGCCGCGGCCACCCGTTCGGCACGATTCTGATCTTTCGACCAGACCGCCCCGGATAGTCCGTAGGTGGAGTCATTTGCCAGTCGGATCGCCTCGGCTTCGTCGGTGAACGTTTCTATCGTTAGTACCGGACCGAAGACCTCTTCCTGCACCACCCGCATCTCGGTGCGGCAGTTGGTGAAGATCGTCGGCAGGTAGAAGAACCCCTGTGAGAGTGAGTCCTCGGTGGGCCGGGATCCGCCGAGTGCCAGCGTGGCACCCTCTTGCTGGGCCAGGGCGACGTAGCCCTCCACCTTACTGCGGTGCTTCTCGGAAATGAGCGGTCCCATCTCGGTAGTGGGATCGAAGGCATCGCCCATTTTGATTCTCTTGGCACGGGCGACGATCTTCTGCACCAGTTCATCGTGGATCGACTCGTGCACCAAGAGCCGCGCGCCGGCGCTGCAGACTTGCCCCGCGTGAAAGAATACGCCGTTCAGCGCATAGTCAACCGCGAGCTCTATGTCCACATCTTCGAAGTAGATGTTGGGGTTCTTACCTCCCAGCTCGAAGGCGATCTTCTTCATATTGGAGGTGGCCGCCTGCATAATGGAGCGCCCCGTTTCAATACCTCCGGTAAAACTGATCAGGTCGACATCGGTACTCACCGCGAGCTCGTGACCCACTGTGGGTCCCGGGCCGAGTACCAGGTTGACCACGCCCGGCGGAAATCCCGCCTCTTCGGCGAGTTCGGTCACCTTGATCGTGGTGAGCGGGGTATCTTCACTGGGCTTCATGACGATCGTGTTCCCTGCCGCCAACGCCGGCGCCATTTTCCAGGATGCCTGGAGGAGGGGATAGTTCCAGGGAGAGATCTGTCCACAGACTCCCACCGGTTCCCGCACCACGCGACTGGTAGTGTTGGGGATCGGGGAGGCGATAACCTCCCCGCCGTCCTTGTCGGCGAGCTCTGCAAAATAGTGGAAAATACCGGCGATATCCTGCATATCGGTGCGGCTCTCCTCCATCGTTTTTGCGGTGTCCCAACTCTCCAGTGCCGCCAGTTCCTCGGCGTCCCGCTCGATCAGATCCGCCAGGCGCCGGACCAGACGCCCCCGCTCGGCGGCGGGGCTCTGAGGCCATGAACCTTCATCAAACGTCTTCCGTGCCGCGGCTATCGCCCGCGTGGCATCGGTGGCGTCACCGTCGGTGACGGTGGCGATCGGGCGCTGGTCGTAGGGATAGATGATCTGCCGCGTCTTCCCTGCGGCGGCGGTGACCCACTCGCCGCCGATATACATTTTTTTCAGGTCGTTGGAGTTCAGATATTTTTCCAAGTAATCCTCCCTTACCACATCGAACCGGCGGAGATCGTAATGTCCTGTCCGGTGATACCCACTGCTTCTTCGCGACAGAGATGGGCCGCCATGGCTCCGATTTCTTTCGGCTGAATCAGCCGCTTCTGCGGGTTTTCCGCCTTCTGCTCATCGATAAACTCATCACCTTTCTTGTGCATCTGCTTCTCGGCGATGTCGGTAAGCCATTCACGACCGAAAGTAGTCTCTACCCAGCCGGGGCTGATCGTATTGGCAGTAACCATCGCCGGGGCACCTTCCTGAGCAACGGCTTTGGTGAAACCCACCACGGCGGCTTTGCTGGCGCAGTACGCCGCTGAGGTGGGGGCTCCCACACTGGCGGCGGTGGAGGCGATATTCACGATACGTCCCCAGCCACGCTCCATCATGCCCGGCAGGACCTCGCGGGTTGCGCGGAAGGTACCGTTGGCGTTTACGTCCATGACCTTGAGCCACAGCGCCTCGGGATGATCCACCGTCAGATGTTCGGCGGTAATTCCGGCGGCGTTGGCCAGCACGTCCACGGGTCCCAGCGTGTCCACCACAGTTTTATGGAAGTTTTTAACGCTGTCCACGTCACATACATCCAGATCGACCGCGACGCATGTTACGCCGAGCGCCTCGATCTCTCCTTTGGTGCGGTCGAGCTCATCCTGCCCCGGTCGGTTTACCAGTTCTCCGTCCGCTTTCTTCGATTTACTCTGTTGCAGGAGAGACCCAATACCGACGTTGGCACCGGCTTCAGCGAACGCCAACGCCATGGCCCGACCCATTCCCGACGCTCCGCCGGTAACCATCGCTACTCGGCCTGTGAGAAATTTTTCCTTCATACTACCTCCAAAGGTTTGATATACGAATTGTTATGAAACAACTGATTATCAGCACTCTACCAGAAGTTATTTTTCGTGGCAATCAGGTGCAGTTGTAAATGGTTTAATAACAGATATTTACAAGCTTGTCTCAGCAAAAAGAGGATCAGAAGCACGTGGAATCTCGAATTTTAACACTGTTTCTGAATGGTCATGCGCTTTACAGGACTAAATATGCTTGATAATGTATCGTCTTCAATACTTTAGGAGGTTTTATGAAACATGTATTACGCGGGGTAGTACCGATTCTCATGGCAGCTGTCATGGTGCCGATGGCAAGTTTCGCATCCGGTTCACAGGAGAGCGAGGCGGCAACCGGTGAGGCAACCGGTAGCTCGGTAGAGATGACTACCGTTGATTTCGCGGAGGTCGGCTGGCTGGACATACAGGCTACTACGGCCACCACCAGGGTCGTGCTGGAGGCGCTCGGGTATGAAACCACTTCCACCACCGTATCGGTGCCCCTGGCCTACGAAGGGATGGCAAGTGGTGATCTGGACGTATTCCTGGGAAACTGGATGCCCTCCATGGCGACAATCGCCAACCAGTATTTTGATGACGGCACGGTAGAGCAGTACGCCTTGAATCTGGAAGGTGCCAAATACACGCTGGCGGTACCCACGTATTTGGCTGAAGAGGGGCTGGAGAGCTTCGGCGATATCGCCGACTTCGGTGAGGAGCTGGAATACCGAATCCACGGAATCGAAGCCGGAAATGACGGGAACCTGTTGATCCAGACGATGATCGATGACGACGCCTTTGGCCTGGGTGAGTTTCAGGTCGTGGACTCCAGTGAAGCGGGAATGCTGGCGGAGGTCCGAGGCCGGTCACAGGAAGAGGAGCCGATCGTGTTTCTCGGCTGGGAACCGCATCCCATGAACACCTTTCTGGATATGACCTACCTCACCGATGGTGACGAGTATTTTGGTCCCAATCTGGGAGCGGCGGAAGTGTATACCAACATTCGCACCGGTTTTGCCGAGGAGTATCCCAACCTGGGACAGTTCTTCGAGAATCTTGAGTTCACCTTGACGATGGAGAACGAAATCATGACTGCCATCAACGATGGCGCCGACGCGCGAGATGCCGCGGCGGAGTGGCTGCGGGAGAATCCCGGGATCCTCGAGGTGTGGCTTGACGGTGTACTGGCGGTGGATGGCGAGTCCGGTATCCAGGCGGTACAGACGGCGCTGGAGATCTGATGACGAGTCAATAAAAATAAGCCTTGGAGCCCGGTAATTACATCGAGCTCCAAGGCACCGCCTCGTAGTACACGGGGATCCTGCTTAATCCGATGGATACCCGCCCACTCATAAGGTCCCATGGTCAGAGAGCTGGACCGCGACACAAGCGGGACATATGCGCTCCCGCCGGCGTTACCCCAGCTCCAGGGTGAACCCGGCGAAGATCTGCACCGGTTGATCCGAGAGTTGCGCCTTGGGGTAGAGGTCGATCCCTGGGGCCACCTCGAAAAAGAGTTCCAGGAAGTCATCCAGGAGGAGCACACTCAGGCCGAAGGGGATGCGCACTCCGCCGTCGCTGTCGATACCCCCATCGCCGTCGCGGCCTTCCAGATAAAGCTTACCGAACACCCCGGCGCCGAATGAGCCGTGAAGCACGCCCACCAGCGGACGGTTGTCGATGAGCCGCACATCACCACTGAGGAAGAGATACTGGTTTCCTTCGGTCAGGTCGTACCCAAATTTCACGTCGAACGGGGCGGGCC
>JAWOCO010000408.1:0-2525 GCA_046483765.1 Alkalispirochaeta sp.
GATCGAGATTGCTGGGGTTCGCCCCGCGCTATGGGACAGAGATCTGGCGGGGCGGGTAGACGAGCTCCGGCGCTTCAGGCACGTCTTCAGGAACATGTATGCCAACGATCTGGATCCTCGCCGAGTTCCGCCGTGCAGGAAACGCTGGCCGAGACAATAGCGCGTTTTTTCAGCGCTCACGATCGATTCCTCCGCGACTTGGATCTTATGATTGCCGAGGTCGCCGAACAGGACTGACTCGAGGCCGCGCTGCCTGTCTACGCTACCTGGTCGACTGCCGGCAGCTCGTAGAGCGCCTCCGGTGCCAGGTCAGCTCCGTTTGGCCAAACTATCGTTTTCGAAATGGGATCAATCGTCAACTTTGTGAACTGACCGGTATCCCGAAGCGACTCGAACATCTCCCCCTTCAGCAGCGGCTCGACATCGACCGTCTTTCTTGTGCCGTCGTCGAACGTAATATCGAGCAGATAGTCACGCACGTGCTGGGCACGGTCCACATGAAGAACTTGTTCACTCATAACACTACTCACGGACCAACTTCTCCGCCCGCGCAGGGAAGGTGCCTTTCATGAGGTCTCCGGTCTCAATGGCAAACTCGGCATCGAACTGTCCGTAGATCGCATGGAAATGCGGTGGATTGTGATCAGAGAAGTACATGTAGATGTAGATTCCCAAGAATTCACTTATCCGTGGCACATTGGGATTCTATCCCGAAGCGGGGTTCGATGGAAGTCAATTCGGCCGGGAGCCAACAAGTCGGCTGCCGCGAAACTGGGAGACTTTCGGGCGCTAATGCGGGTTCTTAGTGAGCTCCTCCCACTTCGCAACGCCCAAAAACTCACGATTGGGCATTCACCCGGCACCAACCGACGCCTTCTCGCAACCGTCTCCCACTACCGCCTCCCAATTCCCAGCGGTTTGATGTGGCGCTCGAAGTGACGGCGCAGAAGCTCCGCGTACTCCTCCTCGTAACGGTGAAGGGCGGCGTAGAGCTTGTCGCGAAGGTCTGCGTTCTGCAGGATTCCGCCGTAGGAGATGTGCAGCATCTGCCGCGCGTTGGGTTCCTCCAGGAAATTGGCCAGACCCTCGTCCTCCACGGAATCCAGGGCGGGAATCGCTTCGAAGTCCGGGGTGATGTGGTAGAAGCTCAACGCCGTGGGGTAGTAGTCCACCACAAAGGCGTGGATCTCGCGGTACAGCGTGGGCTCGTAGACCGCGATCGTCCGCAGCGCCTCCAGCCAGCTGGTGCCGGAGGTCTTGAGGTGCAGGCGGACGTGG
The DNA here is from genome assembly GCA_046483765.1 of Alkalispirochaeta sp. Taxonomy (GTDB): domain Bacteria; phylum Spirochaetota; class Spirochaetia; order DSM-27196; family Alkalispirochaetaceae; genus Alkalispirochaeta. Next base: position 1,279 of record JAWOCO010000408.1, read on the forward strand.
GTCTCCTCGCCCACGGCGGGATAGGCGGAGAACTTGTCGCTGCCGGAATGGACGGAGATCTTGTAGTTGCCGTGCTGCCGGGAGATCTCACAGTGGATGCGAAACTGGCGCCGGAACTCTTCCAGATCACCGATGTAGTCGATCGCCTTCTGAAATTCACCGATGAATCGTGGTGCCAGGCTGTTTACCGTGACCCCCGCAACCTCCAGCTCTCGGGCGATAAACAGGTGGTGCTCCGGCAGCGTGGGCGTGGTGGTCTCATCGATCGATATTTCCAGATCGAAGGCATCCCCGATGGCCTGCTTGAGGTGGTCGTTGACCTCGGCGCTGAGGGTGATCGCCGGGCCGTACATCACGGCGCAGCGCTGCGCTTCCAGTTCGGAAAGGACGATCTCCGTGCCGCTGGGTAGCCGGTACGGCCGGCCGGCGTATTCGGAACTGATCCGTTTCTGTACGGCGGGATCCAGCTCGCCGAAACCGTCGCGAACCTGGCTCTCCGTCCAGTCCGCCACCTCCGGGCGCATCACTTCGGTCAGGTCCAGGGTGATCATCGGCATGCCCGCCTCCAGGGCGGTGTCGATGGCGGGCATGTTCTTGAGGTGATCCCCGTCGGCGCCGTAGCCGTCGCGGTAGCCCTCCTGGAAGACGCCCCAGGTGGCGTTGGCCACGACATCGGGAAAGGCACGACCGATGAAGTCATTTTCCCGGACACTCTGCTGCGCCAGGACCGGCGCCAAATCATACTGGCGGGCGGCGCGAATATGCCCGGGAGTGGCTACTCCCAATCTGTCTCCCATGCCCACCGTCGTCGTGCGGTGGCGGAGTGACACGGGGCGGGTCCAGGGCAGGAGCACGTGCAGGGCGCGGGCGTTGGCGGCGCTCAGGGCGCCCATGGCCAGCCAGGGGGTTGCGGCCTCCCCACCCCCTCCGTCCCCACCACCGGGTCCGTCGTCGGTGACCGGGGTCAGCTCCAGCGCCCCCGGGCCACCGTCCGTCGGCTCCTTGCCGGCGGCGGCAAACAGCACTCGCGATTCCGCGTCGCGGGCGATTCCCAGCACCACGCCGTCCATCCCCGCACCCCGGAGCCATGTGAGGCTGCGGAGATAGATCTGGACCGCACCGTCTCCGAGGCGGGGACTCGCGGCGGGCGGCAGTTTCGCCACCTCCGCGGCAATGCGCGCCTCCGCCCCGTCGGCGAGGAGTTCGTTGTCAGTAATCAGCGATAGCAGTTCAGTTGCCGCGTTCAT
>JAWOCO010000052.1:0-5724 GCA_046483765.1 Alkalispirochaeta sp.
GCGCGCCGGCGCCACCCGGAGACCCCGGCGCAACATTATCCTTGCGCGCACGCGGTGTAGCACAGTACGCTGAAAAAACACGCCGGGCGGTGTTGCGCCGGCAGGAGGTATCCTGTGACTCATGTACTTATAGCTGACTCATTCCCCGAAGATAGCCGTGACGAAATCGCACGGCTTGGCGCCACGGTACACTATGAACCGGGAGTCGGCGCCGAGACTCTGGCGGAGGTGGCGACTGCCTGTGAAGCGACGATCCTTGTGGTGCGCTCTACGAAAGTCACCTCTGCGGTGTTTGAGGCGGCCAAGGCGTTGCAGTTGGTAATCCGCGCCGGTGCGGGAGTTAACACCATCGATCTCGCGGCGGCTTCTGGCCATGCGGTGCGGGTGGCCAACTGTCCCGGTACCAACGCCGCCGCCGTCGCAGAGCTGACCATGGGGCTCTTACTGGCGCTGGATCGCCGGATTCCTGACAACGTCGCGGATCTCCGGCGGGGGCGCTGGAACAAGAAAGGGTACAGCGCCGCCCGCGGTTTGGCGGGAAGAACGCTGGGAGTGATCGGTACCGGCGCGATCGGGGCTGCCGTGATTTCCCGGGCGCAGGCGTTCGAGATGGAGGTCATCGCCTGGAGCCGTTCCCTCACGCCGGAACGCGCCGCAGCGCTCGGGGTCCGTCCGGCTCACGACATCTATGAAGTGGCGCGAGCTAGTGATGCCGTGACCGTGCATATTGCCGCCACCGCTGAGACCAAACAGCTTTTGGACGAGCGGTTCTTCACGGAGTTGTCACGGGGAGCGCTGTTCATCAACACCTCCCGGGCGACCGTGGTGGATGATCGGGCGATGCGTGGGGCGATCCAGGAGCGTGGTCTCCGAGTAGGCGTAGATGTCTTTGAGGGGGAGCCTTCCGGCGGTGAAGGCGAGGTAGATGCGGCACTGTTTGCCGTGCCGGCTGCAGACGCGCCTGCCGATACCGCGGCCTCTGCGAATACCCCGGACTCCGTCGATTCCGGCTCTCCCGGCTCTTCGGGTGGCTCTGGCTCGTCCGGCGCCTCCGGCGGAATTCTCTACGGTACGCACCATATCGGCGCCTCCACGGAGCAGGCGCAAAACGCCGTGGCCGCAGCCACCGTGGAGCGGATCCGGGCGTTTCTCGCGGGAGAGCCGGTACCGTCGCTCGTCAACGTCCCGGAGCGCGATACCCCGACTCCTGCGGAAGCGGTGCTGGAGATTCGCCACCGGAATCGGGTAGGTGTGCTGGCCCATGCGCTTACCGCCCTGGAGCAAGCGGGAATCAACGTCCGGGGCATGACCAACCATCTCTTTTCTGGAGAGGAAGGGGCGCTGGCGACGATTCAGGTGGAACCCGCTCCGTCGGCGGAAGTAATCGGTGAGGTCACCGCCTCCCATCCTGATATACTGGCGGTGCGGCTGACTACCGGCGCGCGCGCGTGACGAGAACTGGCTCCAGCGTTGGAGGAGTAGGCTCGGACCTCCCGCCGAGTCGGGAGGACCCTATTAGTCGTCTTTACGCCCGTCGGGATGGCGGGTGCCCTTTACCGCCCCCGGTTCCCCCGTGACGAAATCGTCGCGCATATATCGGACGACGTCATCGGCGGAAAGCACTTTGGCCACCGTGCTGTTGGCAACTTTTAGCGCCGTTTCCTGGTTGTCCGTGGCCGTGGCGACCGCATCACCCACCACTACCACGTCATAGCCCCGGGAGTTTCCGGCATACGCCGTACTCAGCACGCATTCGTCCGTCCACAGTCCGACGATAACGATCGTGTCGATATCCAGCGACTTGAGTTTCTCATCCAGGTACGAAGTACCGTCTTCATTGAACGTCCAGAACATATCCAGATGCTTCCCGTGGTAGAACCAGCCATCGGCCACTTCCTCATCGGTGGGAGCGATTTCTTGTAACGGTTTTAGCCCGGGTCCTCCCGTGAAGACATAGGCCGCGTTTTCCGGGTCGTCCGGCCGCAGGCCCCGCGGGCCGTACCAGCGATCCATCGCGTTGGAAATGCCGTCATCGAATCTGCGGCTCCAGGCACTCCAGGCCACGCACACGCCGTCGCTCTGCGCGCGGGTATCTCGAAACGCCTTGAGTATCTTTTCCATGTTCGGAAGGATGCCACCGGCATAGGGGCGGTACTCTTCTTGGCAATCATCCAGCAGGAGTGCAATGCGACGAGGCCGGTCCTGCAGTTCCCATGACGCCCAGAACGCCAGCGGTGTCTCGTTGGGCCCTCCCGGGGTCTTGCTGTAGTTCGGCATCGGCTCCATGGCGAGGTCCATATCCCGATGCTTGCATGGCTGTTGCATCGCCTCTTTCAGGGTGGGGATGTGGTTTTGTTCAGGGTTCATAGTAGGGCTCCTTCCGGTATCGACTACCTGCCACTATTGTACGAGGGGACTATTGTGACCTGTCAAGCTTCTGAAGCGAACAACTCCCCGGCATGAGGGCCCCCGTCCGGTGTACCCATCTGCCGATCTCTATCGTGACGGCGGGCACAGGCCCCACTCCCCATCCTCGAAAAGTGCATACAAAAAGTGTTCACCGGGCAACACAATTTGTTTGCACAATTCAAGGGGGCGCGGCTGCACCGGCCAACCCGGCTGCACCGGCCAACCCGGCTGCACCGGCCAACTCGGCTGCACCGGCCAACTCGGCTGCACCGGCCAACTGGACGGTTCCCCACTCAGTTACAGGGGTGGTTTCACCTCCCCGTGTTTGCCTGCTGCATCCGGCTATTGAGAATCAGCATTTGCAGGCGGTTCTCTATGTTGGCGAAACTGGTATCCGGGTCGTAGTCCAGGCTCAGGATCTGCGCCTCGGGATGGATCTCTTTCAGCCGTTTTACCAGACCGCGGCCGGTGACGTGGTTGGGCAGGCACCCGAACGGTTGCAGAATCAGGAACGATCGAATTCCTTCGGCCGCATGGTGCAGAATCTCCCCGGCGATCATCCATCCCTCGCCGGAGGTGAACGTGTGGTGAACGATCTCCTCTGAGCGCTCGGCAATCTTTGGGAGCGCTTCCCGGTCGTGAAAGCGCGGGTGGGTGGCGGCGATCTTGGCAACCCGCGTCAGGACGTGATCGAAGAGATAGTCGGTGACACTGCCCAACACTGTATCGGCAAAGGGATGGCGGATGAAGAACTCCTGGCGCTCCGTCTTCATGCGCATGAAGTCGCGCCGGAACGAATCAAGGATATTCGGGAGCACCACCTCCATACCGTTGGCCTCAAGGTACTCGACGATATTGTAGTTGCTGGTGGGGTGGAAGTTGAGCAGAAACTCCCCAATGATGAAAACCTGCGGTCGCTCGGTGGTGGTATCCAGCTCCACCCGCGTGAGTCGCTCCACGCACCGTTCAAACGCCTGCAATCCCCGCCGCACCGACACCTCGATGCCCGCGGCAACCTCTTCCACACCCGTCTCAAAGATCGCGTCAACCTCTCCGGTGGTGATCTCGTACGGACGCAGGCGCAGGCGGAGCGCCTCCAAGGCATCCACGATTCCCAACGCCCAGAGCATACGCAGCTGAAACAGGGGGCTCAGCTTAAACCCGGGGTGCATGTTCTTGGTGTCGATGTCGGTAGTAATGATCGGCACCTGCGAATACCCCGCATCGTCCAGGGCTCGCCGAGCCAGGCTGGCGTAATGCGCAAGACGGCAGTCACACTGGCTCTTGGCAAGTCCGCAGACCGCTTTGTCGGGGTCGGCGGCTCCACTTTCCAGCGCCCGGAGCATCTCCCCCACGTTTACCTGGGCGGGAAAACACATATCGTTGTGGATGTAGCGCTTGCCCAGTTCGATCGCGCGGCGGTCCGCCATGGGAAGCGGCTCGACTCGATATCCCTCGGCGCGAATTGCCGCGCTGATGACGGTGGCAAAGGCGCGGCTCAAATTGGGCGCCATGATCACCTTCTCTTTGCGGTCCTGCTTACGGTACTTCACGGCAAACGGCTCCGGCAGGATTACCGGATGGGTCGCGGCATCCGCGTGGGTCCCGCCGGCTGTACCGCGCGCGCCACCGGCGCCGGAGTCCGTGGTACCGGCGGCCTGAGCGCGCGCGTCACAGTCCCGGGCTCGCCGGGCCCGAACCGTCTCGATAAACGAGCGAATCCGGATCGCCAGAGGACCCTTCACGTCGGTCTCGTCCAGCTTCAGCGTCAGCGGTGACTTTCCGCTTCCACGTTCAAGCACGCGGACCACCTCGTCGCTGATCACCGCGTCGTGGCCACAGCCGAAACTGACGATCTGCACCAGCTCCAGCTTGGGGTGCTCCGCAACCTTCATCGCCGCCGAGTACATCCGCACGTGAAAGTTGATCGTAAGCTCCGAGCGTGTGCCGCTGAGATCGACATCGTGAAGACCGGGTAGACTGTCGGCGGTAAGCACCGGCACGCCTTCCTCCACAAAGAAGGACGCCAAATCATGGTTTACCAGGCGGTCCGAGTGGTACGGGCGCCCGGCGATCACCACCGCAAACGCATCGTCCTTTCCGTCCAGCTCCCGCAGAACCTCACCACCGCGCGCCATCAGAGCAGATTCAAACTCCGTCTGTCGCCGGTTTCCCCGGTCGATCGCCGCGGCAGCCGTTTGCGCGTCTAGACCAAGCGAGGTGGTCGCCCATTTCAGAAGCTGTTGCCGCCGGGAACGGTCGTCGACCCAGTGAAACATCGGTCGGTCAAAGGGGATGCCGTGCATCTTTTCCGGCTCATCGCTTACGTCCAGCACCATCGGATACCCTTTCACCACCGCACACACGTGATTGCTGGTGGTGGTGGGGTTTTCCGGGGGCATGCGGTTGATCATCGGCATAAAGATCCGGTCCACACCCTTGGCGATAAGGTCGCGGAGGTGTCCGTGGGCCAGCTTGGCGGGAAAACACACCGTGTCGGAAGGAACCGATGCCAGCCCGTCCTCAAACAGCTCTTTCGTACTTGGCTCCGATAGCTGAACGGTATACCCCAGGCTGCTCCAGAAACTGTACCAGAAGGGGTAGCTGTGCCAGAACTCCAGCGTCCGCGGAATGCCGATCGTTACCGCCTGCATTCGCGCCGCCTGCATGCGCGCCGCCTGCATTCGCGCCGCCTGCATGCGCGCCGCCTGCGCGGACGCCGACGGCAACGGTTCCTCTGCAGGTCGCCGAAACAGGAGCTCTTCCCGTTCGGTCATCAGATTGGGGATTTCCCGCTGCCGCCGGGCGATGCGACGGATCTGTTCCTTTGCTTCCGCCTTGCTTTCCTCTGTCTCAACAACCTCTCCCCGTTCGCAGCGGTTGCCGGTGACAAAGTGGCTGCCGTCGGCAAAGCGCACGATCGTCCGGTTACACGCGTTGGAGCACCACGGGCAGATGTGTCCGCTTTCCTGGTGCACGTCAAACGTCCGGAGCTCTTCCAGCCCGGTAAAGCGGGAGGCGCCGGTTTGGGCGTCCCTGGCGGTCGTTACCGCGGGGCTCACCGCGTCACTTTCCGCGCCCCCTGCTGTACCGCGGAACGGCTCCGCCCCCTGCTGCACCGCTCCCGCCTGGCGCCGTTCCATCTGCCGTTGCGTCAGCCGTGCCACCCCGATCGCCCCCATCAGCCCGGGATGCGGCGCCCGCACCACCCGGCGTCCGGTGTACTGCTCCAGCGCTCGCAGCACCGCGTCGTTCTCGAACGTGCCCCCCTGGACCACCACCGTTTCGCCGAGCATCTCAAAGTTTGGAACGCGA
>JAWOCO010000206.1:0-8041 GCA_046483765.1 Alkalispirochaeta sp.
TACGCCCAGTGCCGTGACGCCTTGGCTGAGCTGGACCGATCATTTCGTGTCTTCCCGGTGCTGTTCATCGGCAATAACGCCTACCAGGGCAATCGCGCAATCGATCGTGGCCTCGATGCCGAACTGGCGCACCTGCAGGAGTACGGCCAGTGGAGGCCACAGGTTCCTCCAACTATGGATGGATCACAGCCGACCGAGGGAGCACCGGCAGCCGAATTTGGTGGCGCCGAGGGGGTTCTGCCGCTTGTCCCGGTGGTTCTTGCAGGGTTAGCGGATGGTGTGAATCCCTGTGCCTTCGCAACCGTCATCTTTCTACTCTCCCTGTTAGCCCTGGTAGGGCGGTCCCCTAGGCAGACCCTGTTCAGGGGGTTAGTGTTCGCGGCTACAATTTTCGCAACCTATTTTGCGATCGGTTTCGGCCTACTTACGGTGCTCCGGGAAGTAATGAACTCCTCAGGCCTCGGGGTGTGGCTGCGGATCGTTGTGAGTGCGGGGACAGCGGTGCTAGCGATCCTATCGTTGCGGGACGCAGTGCTTATCTCCCGGGGGCATCGCTCGCAGGTGGTGCTCGGTCTGTCCAGCACGGCTCGGAAGCGTATCAACTCGGTGATCCGCAATCGGGTCCGCGGCGGTGGACTCGTGGTAGCCACGGTGAGCCTGGCGTTTATCGTGTCACTCTTGGAACTCGCATGTACCGGGCAGCTCTACCTGCCCACAATTGCATATCTGGTCCAGACCGGTTCCCCTCGTCTCACCGAGGTGGCGGCGCTGGCGCTCTACAACCTGGCCTTTATCGTACCGCTCCTGATAGTCGTGCTGGTGGCGGTGTACGGCGTCAATTCCCGGCGCATTGCCGCGTGGTTTTCCCGGCGGGTGGTGACCGCAAAAGTGCTCATGGGCCTCGTATTCGCGGTGCTTGGCGTGGCGATGTGGATAGTGTGACCGAGTGCGGCAATTTTTGCAGTATGCATTCCCGAATGGTGCGTTCTTGCAGCGCGCCTTCTTGACACTCTTCGCGTATTTGGTTAAATTGCCAATAAGCAACGAAGGAGTCCCAATGACGATACAGATTCTGGGTACGGGGTGCCCGAAGTGCAAATTATTGAAAAAGAATGCCCACGAAGCGGTCTCGGAACTCGGTATCGATGCAACGGTAACGGATGTGACTGACATGGAGACGATGATGGAAATGGGTATGCTGGTCTCTCCGGGATTTGCCATCGATGATGAACTCATTCAGATGGGCAAGGTATTACAGACCGAGCAGGTCAAAGAGCTCATTTCTGCCCGGCGAGGAAAAAGCAACTGATGAGTACTGCAACCAACGTTTCAGACAACGCTGAAAAGCGAGCGACCCCGATACGGGACCTATGGAACCGATTTTGGAGCGACAAGAAGAATCGCCTCCTCACCGCCATGGTGGGCGTGTTCCTGATCGCCTTTTTTGTCCCGTGGTCTGCGCCGCGCGTGTCTGCAGCCGTGCAGGAATCGGTCCTGATGCTGGGAGAGTACGCCCGGGAACACGTGCTACTCTGTCTCATTCCGGCGTTTTTCATCGCCGGGGCGATTACCGTGTTTCTCAACCAGCAGGCGGTCATCAAGTACCTCGGCCCCGACGCACCCAAACTGGTAGCTTACAGTGTGGCGTCAGTGTCCGGTACGATCCTGGCGGTCTGTTCCTGTACCGTGCTTCCGCTCTTCAAGGGTATCTACAAGAAAGGAGCCGGCTTGGGGCCGGCGGTGAGCTTTCTCTACTCCGGTCCCGCGATCAATATCCTGGCGATCATCCTCACGGCGAAAGTCCTGGGGATGCAGTTAGGGATCGCCCGGGCGGTGGGGGCGATCGGATTCGCCTTCGTGATCGGATTGCTCATGCAGTTGATTCACTTCAAGGAGGATAAGGAACGCACCACCAACGCCGCCATGTTCCAATCCTTCGATGACGATGAAGATCGGAGCCTGGGACAAATGGGCCTCTCCATGGCGTCCATGATCGGAATCCTGGTTTTCTTGAACTGGGCCCCCTCCGGCGGATCTGTGGCGTGGTGGGACTTCCTCTACCAGTGGCGATGGGCGATCAGTGGCGCCTTTGGTCTGGTGTTAGCCTACACCCTGGTAAAATGGTTCTCGAAGCGCGAGCTCGGTGATTGGGTTGTTGCCACCCGAGACTTTGCCGTGCAGATTCTCCCGCTGTTGTTCGCCGGAGTCCTGGTAGCGGGTTTTCTCCTGGGGCGGCCGGGGCACATGGCGTTGATCCCGGAACAGTGGATCGCCGATCTTGTGGGTACCAACTCCCTGGGAAGCAATCTCATAGCCTCCGTGGCGGGGGCCCTGATGTACTTTGCCACGCTCACCGAGGTGCCGATCATGCAGGGGCTCCTGGGAGCCGGCATGAATCAGGGGCCGGCACTGGCGCTGTTGTTGGCCGGGCCCTCACTGTCGCTCCCGTCCCTGCTGGTAATCGGTAGTGAGTTGGGTCTCCGGAAGACACTCACCTACGTTGGTCTGGTGGTCGTGATGTCCACCGCCGCCGGCATGGTCTATGGTAATCTGATCGTGTAATCCCACCGCAGCCCCCGCCCGCGAGCCAACTTTGATTGTTCCGGCCTACCGCAGTAGGTTTAAGGCGAGGCAGGTACTCTCATGAAACAACCGAAATATTTAGTGATTCTCACCGTGGGCCTGGTGATCGCCGCGGCGCTGTTCACCACCACCCGCATCTTTCCCCAAATGCCGCGGGGAGCGATGGGGGCAATGAGCTTCGGGATGATGCGACAAATGCACGCCATGGAGCCGGTGGAATCGGAGTTCGACTATTTGTCACGAATGATCCCCCACCATCAGGAGGCGGTAGACTCCGCGCGCATATTGCAGGAACGCACCGAGCGAGCGGAGATGCGCGATTTCGCGGCAACCATTATCGAAACGCAGAGCCGCGAGATCGAAGAAATGGAAGCGGGGCTCGAGCGGTGGTATCCGGATCGTTCACCGGCGGTTGATTACGAGCCGATGATGCGTGACTATTCGTCGCTTTCCGGTGATGAACTCGACCTGGCGTTTCTACAGGATATGATTCCCCACCACATGGCGGCGGTTATGATGTCGCAGCAATTGCTCAATCGCAATATTTCCGCCCACGAAGAGGTGCAATCGCTGGCCTCCACGATCCGCAACGCCCAACTGCAGGAGATCGAGCAGATGGGGAGGTGGATGGATCGGTGGTTTGACGGCGGCTAAACTTCGGCCGACACTTCACAGTAATGCTCGTGGTGGATCTCATCCAGAATGTAGCCCTTCTCTTGGCTCTCACGGTGGGATACGACCTGGTATCTACCAGCCTGCCCACCGACTCCCGCCGAGGGGCGGCACTCCAGGGCGTCCTCTTCGGTACCATTGCCGTCATCGGAATGACGATCCCCATGACCTTTGTACCGGGCGTGGTCTACGACGGGAGATCAATCGTGCTTGCCGTGGCGGGATATGTGGGCGGACCGGTGGTCGCCGCCGTAGCCGCTGTCATCGCCTCCGCATACCGCGCCTACCTGGGTGGAATAGGAGCGCTGCCGGGAATCCTGGTGATCCTGGAATCGGCGGCGTTGGGGATCGTCGTCTTCTATCTCCGGCGGCGCGATCCCCGTTGGGAGCGGCCCCTGTGGATCTGGCTCTTCGGCGTAGCGGTGCACGTGTTGATGCTCGCCGCCCAGCTGCTGTTGCCTCGCGATCTGGGTCCCACCGTGGTGAACCGCTTTGGTCTCCTGGTGCTCGCGCTCTACCCGATCGCCCTGGTAGTCGTTCTGCGGATCTTTATCGGTCATCGGCGGCAACGGGATATGCTCAGGGAACTTCAGGAGCGGGAGGGACAGTACCGGGCGCTCTTTGAGAATCGCCACGCCCCGATGATCGTGTTCGATCCAGAGAATGAACAGATCATCGATGTGAATCGGGCGGCAGTGGAGTTCTACGGGTGGTCGCGCCGTGAGCTCCGGGCCATGAACGTCTCTGACCTCAATACGCTATCCGCAGGCGAGATTCAACAGGAAGTGGAGCGCGCCCACCGGGCGGACGAGAACCACTACGAGTTTCGTCACCGATTGCGGGATGGATCGATCCGCGATGTGGCGGTGTTCAGCGGGGCGGTGGAAATCAACGGCGTGCCACGCACCTACTCTATTATCGAGGACATTACCGAACGCAAGGCGCGCGACCGGGAGCTCTACCTCGCCACTTACGCCATGGAACACTCCGCCGTGGCGATCTACCGCGTCGAAGAACCGACCGGGAAGATCCGCTACGCCAATGCGCAGGCGTGTCGTGTTTTAGGCTACACGGAACACGAGCTCCGGGCGATGACCGTGTACGATATCGACCCCACTTTTACTGAACCCCACTGGCAGGAGCACCGGCGGCGGGTACAGGAAACCGGCGCCCGCACAATAGAGACGATGCATCGCCGCAAGGACGGTACGGAGTTTCCCGTGGAGATCACCGTATCGGCGTTTCGCTACCAGGATGAGCTCTTTACGCTGACCTTTGCCCACGACATCAGCGAGCGCAAGCGGTCCGAGGCGGAGATTCAGGCCTCCTTGCAGGAGAAACAAGTACTCCTCCAAGAGATTCACCACCGCGTGCGGAATAACCTGGCCGTGCTCAGTGGTCTGATCAACCTGCAGATTGCCGGCGTACCGCCCATGGACGCTTCGTTTCCGGCGATCGAGAAAACCCGGGACCGTATTATGGTGATGGCGATGATCCACGACATGTTGTACCAGGCGCAGGACTTCTCGCACGTGAATTTCTCCGCCTTCGTTCGACAGCTCACGGCGCATTTGCAGGCGGAGTATCCCCGGCCGCACACGACGCTCACGGTGGATGTCGCCGATATTCACGTGGACGTAACCACCGCGGTGCCTCTGGGCCTGATAGTGAGTGAAGCGATTACCAATGCGCTGAAGCACGCCCATCCCGCCGGTGAATCCGGCACCGTCACCGTCGCCGCCCACCCGCGTGACAGCGGGGTGCACCTGTCGATCGCCGATGATGGTGTCGGTCTGCAGAATGATCTCGAACGTTCCGACAGTTTGGGGTTTCAGCTCATGTACTCCCTGGTGGGACAGGTGGGCGGTCGATTGCGTATCGAATCCGGTGAAACCGGAGGGTGCAGGGTGAGCGTGGATACGGCAGTGGAATGAGGTGACCCGCCCGGATTACACAGATTACACAGATTACACGGAATGCACGAGGAGCCGCTATGACCACACACGACCCAGATTCTCCTTACCGCCCGGCCGCACACGCACGTCTCGACCCGCAGCACGTCCACGAACAGCTCATGTCCCAGGCTCCCCGCCGTTTGGCGTTTCGGGATCAGGATAATCTGAACGCGTGGCGTTCCGCGCTGCACCATCACCTGCTGGAGTGCATCGGGGCGCTGCCCGAGGCGGCTCCCCTGAACCCGCAGTGGAGCGAGGAAGAGACGCGCGGAGCGCTTCGGCTGCGGCGCGTGGAGTTTACCGTGGAACTGGAGGCGCGGGCCGTGGGGTGGCTGATCACTCCCGCCTCCAGTGACAGCGGCATGCATGACAGCACCGCCACACCCCGCCCCACCATTATCTGCGTGCAGGGGCACAGTTCCGGCGGGCACCTCTCATTCGGGGAGACCCGCTATCCCGGCGACGAGGCATCTCTCGCGGAAGATAGGGACTACGCCGTGCAGGCGGTGCGTCGGGGCTACACCGCCTTCGTGCTGGAGCAGCGGGCGTTTGGAGAGCGCATGGACTCCCGACCGCCGGAACAGCGTGGTCACTACGACTACACCGATCCCTTCACCGATGAGCGCTGCCGCCACCAGGCGATGGTGGCGCTGCTGTTGGGGCGGACCCTCTTGGGCGAGCGGGTGTCCGATGTGAGCCGCTCCCTAGACCTCCTGGAGACGCTCCCCGAGGTCGACCCGTCGCGGATTGCCTGCATGGGTAACAGTGGAGGTGGCACCGTCAGCTACTACGCGGCGTGCCTGGACTCCCGAATCGCCGCGGTGATGCCCAGCTGCGCCGTATGCACCTACCAATCCTCCATCGGGCGGATCGATCACTGCTGCGACAACTATCTGCCGGGGGCGCTGGAGTACTTCGATATGGCGGATCTCGCCGGGCTGATCGCGCCCCGTCCCCTGGTGGTGGTGGCGGGACGCCGGGATCCGATCTACCCCTACGAGGGAGTGACGGAGAGCGTCGCTACGATCCGCCGCATCTACCGCCGCTTTGAGGAAGCTGAGCCCCGCCGGCTCGCGTTCTACACCGGCGAGGGTGGCCACCGCTTCTACGCCGACGCCTGGGACCAGTTCCGTGCGGTGACCGGGTGGTAGTCTCGCTCGGGCACTGAAGTCCGCAGGCTGTGGCAGAGCTCCCAGCTCAGCATGATCTCACGCTGATTCCAAGAGATCACAGGTTGGGTGTACCCTCCGGCCAGATACTATGAAAACACAGCTGCTTCTGATCGTCGCCTTTTTCTCCTTTGTTGTACTGGGTCTTCCCGACGGAATGCTGGGGGTAGCGTGGCCCTCGATCAGTACCACCTTTCAGATCCCCCTGGGGAGCCTGGGTATTCTCATGGCGGGATTCACCGTAGGGTATGTGCTCACCACCGCGCTCATCGGCGCGCTGATCACCCGCGTGGGATACGCGGTGGTCATGATCGGGTCGGTGGGAAGCCTCGCGCTGGGCGCGCTGGTCCTGGCGCTGGCCCCGGGGTTGGCGATAGCGATCGTGGCCACGGTGTGTATGGGAACTGGATCAGGCCTGCTCGATGCGGGACTTAACGCCTACGGCGCGGCCTACTTTCGGTCGCGCGATCTGAACTGGCTCCACGCGTTCTACGGCATCGGCGCCGCCCTGGGCCCGGTGATCATGACCCCCATGATTATCTCCGGACCAGGCTGGCGCGGCGGGTATGTGGTGCTGGTGGCCGCCTCCCTGGCGACGCTGTTCCTGTTCGTGATGACCCGGCGATCATGGAACCGGGAGGTGCCGGGCGAAGAAGGTGATCAGACCAACGCGGTAAATCGCCCTGCAGCGGTGGAGGCGGTCGACCTCTCCCCGAGGCGGATTCGAATGATCGGTGCCGGCTCCGTGGTGATCTTTTTCCTGTATACCGGTCTTGAGGTAGTGGCCGGCCAGTGGGCGTTCAGTCTGTTCACGATTGAGCGCGGCGTCAGCGCCGCTCGGGCCGGTACCTGGGTAGGAATCTATTGGGCGGCGCTCACCGTGGGACGAATCGTGTTCGGCTGGGTGTCTGAACGGATGCCGGTGACGGTGATCCTCCGCGGTGCGTTGGGGGGCGTGGCGATCGGCATCGTGTTACTGTTTCCCCCGGCGGTTACGATCCTGTCCCCCCTGGGGTTGGCGATAATGGGATTCTCCCTGGCACCCATTTTTCCGTTACTCATCGGTGAGACGCCGCGGCGCATTGGTGCCCACCGCGCAAATCACCTTATCGGCTTTCAGATCGCCGCGGCCAACATCGGTGCCGTGTCGATCGTGGCGCTTGTGGGAGCCGCGGTGGAGGGCATCAGTTTGGAAGTGGTTCCCTGGGCGCTGGTAATTATTCTCGTACTCTTTGTGGCGATCCACGAAACGCTGGTGGCCTTGAGCCCCCCGCGGTAACGTCGGCTCCTGGCCCCCAGCCCCCGCGTCGCGTATCACGCTTCTACGTCTCTTAGCCGGCATCGGTGCCGTGTCCGGTGGGGCGGGGGGAGAGGCGCAGGATCGGGAAGAGCAGCACGCCCATGCCGGCGGAGAGCGCCAGCCCCAGACCCACATTGCCGCCGGCAAAGTCTGCCGTGGCTCCCACCAGCAGCGCCACGATCGCGGCAAACAAACTCTGCAGCTGAGACTGGGCCGACAACACGGTGGCCATGACATCTTCCGGAATCCGGTCGGTCACCACCGAGACGCCCACCGGCTGCCGCACGTTCTGCAACACGTAAATCGTGAGAAACGCTACCACCGGAATTACGGTACGACCCTGCCAGCGAGAGATGCCGGCC
>JAWOCO010000225.1:0-7305 GCA_046483765.1 Alkalispirochaeta sp.
CGAGAATCTACAGACCCGATTTCTTCGGGGGATACGGAAAAACGCGCTACCTCGGGATCGAGACGAAAGCGCCTGGTCGAATGCATAGCGCGGAGTATATCCCCGGTGGCAAAACGAGGACAACCTGGAGTACATTTAGTGCATATGCATAGAAATCCGATTCGATCGTTCTGGTGGTATCTGGGAGTCGAGCTTTCCTCGCCGATCAATTATTTGATCGCCGGGCTGGTGGGACTCATTATTCAAGTGGGACAGGGGAACGCTCCCTGGGCCTCGGTGCTTCCGTATCTCACGCCGATCGTGGTGCAGTCGTTCTCCAAAGCAACCGTGAAGTATCGGGACCGCTACAATCGGCTCCTACTGCAACTGCCGGCGGAACGCCATGATCCGGCGTTGGTGGTAGATCGGGACGGCGTGATTATGGCCGCCGCCGGCCGGAGCAAGGAGGTCGTTACGCACAGTGGTGCCCGACGGCTCCATGACCTGGTGCTGAGCCCCGCGTGTCCCGATCTGGACCGGGTGCTCAAGAGCGCCGCTGCGGAGAGCTTTACCTGCTTCTCCGATACGCTGGTGGGATGGTTTGAAATCAGCGCCGTCCCGGTGCATGAAGGCGCATGGTGGCTGGTGTGGCTGCAGAACGTCACCGCCCGCGAGGAAACGCGCCAGCGGCTAACTACCGTTCACGATGCCACCGAAGAACTGGTAACGCGCTATGATGAACTCAATTCCTTGGACGAGTTAGACGTGGCCACGGCGAAGATCGGCTTTTCCGACGGGTTTCGGGCCGTGTTTATCGTTCGCAGTGATAAGACCGGAGGCATGCGGGGCCATGTGTTTCGGAAGGAGGGGGGAACCGTCCTGAGTTCCGGGGAGGTTGCGATTGCCCGGGACTCCGGAGCCGCGGTGTTTCTCTCGCGGCGGGAGAAGACGGTGGTGATCCGGCGGCGCCCGGAAGAGCAGGGGGCGCAGGAGTTCTGCGCGACCCACGGTATCAATGAACGCGTTGCGGAACTGGTAGCGGAGCCGATCGACAACTTCGTCAACTACCATCGCGGACGGCTGTCGGTGGTTCTGTTCAATCGCAGCGGTGACGTGGGAGAGGCCGACCGGGACGTGGTGGAAAGCCTCCTCAATGCGGTGGTCGTATTCGACACCTGCCTTGCCCGAACGTAGATCGGTTGAGTAATTATTGCATTTGTTCATGTGAGGATTTACACTCATAACATAAGCTATGAATACCGAGGATCGAATCTATCAAGAGGCGCTGCAAGTAGCAACGATGTACTACTATCAGGGGCTCACTACCGAGGCTATTGCGAAGGAGATGACGTTTTCCCGGCCCAAAGTGAGCCGCCTCCTGAGCCACGCCCGCACCAGCGGTATGGTGGAAATCCGGATTATTAACGTTCAGAAGGCGTTGTCCCCGCTAGAGACGCAGATCAAAGAACGCTTTGGTCTCGATGCGGTGCATATCGTGCCGGCGCCGGAACTGATGGGAGAAGTGGTGTGGTTGGAGCGGGTAGCGCGCTACGCGGCCAACTATCTCAACACGATCCTTGAGAGTGGTCAGATTCTGGCGATCGCCTGGGGAACGACGATTAGCGAAATCGCCAGTGACCTGATCCCCAAGCGTGTTCCCGGTTTGCGCATCGTACAACTCAACGGATCTGGAAACACCTATACCCCGGATAACCGGTATGCCGCCAACATTCTGCAGCACTTTGCGCAAAACTATGAGGCCAACGTGATGCTCTTTCCGGTGCCAACCTTCTTCGACTACCGGGAGACCAAGGATGCTATGTGGCGGGAGCGCAGCGTCCGTCGGATCATTGACTTGCAGCAGAACGCCAACGTGCTCTTGTACAGCATCGGTGCGGTTGACGCCGGTGTTCCCAGTCACGTGTACTCCAAGGGCTACCTCGATCCGGAAGATATGGAAGAGCTGCAACAGGAAGGGGTCATCGGCGACCTGGCAACGGTCTTCTTTCGTAAGGATGGAAGCTGGGCTGATATTCCCCTGAACCAACGTGCCAGTGGACCGCCGCTGACCCTCTATAGTCAAGTGGAGCGGGCGATCTGTGTGGTGAGTGGTCGAAACAAAGTACCGGGACTGCTGGCGGCGTTGCGGGCAAAGATGATGACCGAGCTCATCGTGGATGAGCCCACCGCCCGTTTGCTCTGTACGCAGGGCGGATGCTACGAGGACGGTCAACGATGACGATTACTGAGTTTGACGAGTACATTCGTCGGGCGTTGCCACTGGAGGAGTACGCCCGTATCGATGGATCCAAGAACGGATTGCAGGTGGACCGCCGCAACCAGGAGGTCCGCCGGGTAGCCGTAGCGGTAGATGCCGCTCAGGAGACGTTTGAGCGCGCCGCAGAGATCGAAGCAGATCTGATATTTGTGCACCACGGACTGTTTTGGGGTCGAGAGCAGGTGCTCACGGGAGACCACTACCGGCGCATTCGTTTTCTGATCGACCATGATATTGCGCTCTACGCCGTGCATCTGCCGTTGGATGCCCACCTGTCCTTGGGAAATAACGCGGGTATGGCGGAGGAGCTTGGCCTGGTGGAGGTGGAACCCTTTGGCCTGGTGAAGGGAATGCCCATCGGCGTGACGGGGCAGTTTCCCCAACCGGTCACGGTGGATTCGGTGGTGGACACGCTCTTTGGCGAGAAGTATTCACCGCTTTCGGTCCTCCCGTTTGGCCCCCCGCAGGTACGCAGCGTCGGAATTATCTCCGGCGGTGCTCCCCTGGAGGTTGATCAGGCGATTCAGCAGGGACTGGATCTCTATATCACCGGCGATGCGAACCATATCGCCTATCATCGTTGCCGCGAGTCGGGAATCAATGCTATTTTCGGCGGACATTACGCAACTGAGGTATGGGGAGTACAGCGTGTCGGTGAGATGCTTGCAAACGAGGCTGGGTTGGCCGTTTCTTTTCTCGATGTCCCCACAGGACTCTGATACGGGTTCTTCCACGGAGTATCGTCCGCAGGCGGTGTCCCGTCGGGACCTGTGGCTGCCGCTGATTCTTGCGGCGGTGATCGTGGTGGTGGACCAGATTACCAAGGCAATCATCGTTGCAAACGTTCCGTTGTTCTACGAGTCGGGGTTTCGGATCGAAGTTCTTGGAGACTTCCTACGGATTATTCACGCACGAAACCTGGGTATCGCCTTCAGCATCGGCAATGACCTTCCGGAGCTGCTCCGGCGGGTTCTGTTTGTCGGACTTCCCGTGGTGGTCCTAATTATCCTGATCGCTTCCTTCTATCGGAGTCCTGAGCTCTCCCGGCGACAGCGGTGGTATGTTGCGGCGATAATCGGGGGCGGCGTAGGCAATATTATTGATCGTGTGGCCCGGCCCTTGGGCGTGGTTGATTTTATCGACGTGCGATTCTATGGTCTTTTTGGAATGGAGCGGTGGCCTACCTTCAATGTCGCCGACTCCAGCGTGGTTGTCGGTGGAATTCTGCTGGTGATCTCGATGTTCTTTACCACGGATTCTTCACAACGGATGGACACAACGGATGGACGACGATGAATAAACGACTTAACTCAGTACTCTTTATCATTGGGGCAACGGTGGCAAACATCGTATCCATGGTGGTCATCTTTGCGGCGTTCATGGTGTTGTTCGCCCGCTTTCTGGCTCCGCACCTGGCACCCGGCGCCAATCAGATCATTCTGTTAGTCCTGTTTGTGGGGTCGGTGATTATTACTTACGTCCTCTACCACCGGTTCATGAAGTGGCTGGGAGAGAAATACAATCTACAGGACTACTTCGGGCCCCTCTTCGGCAAGGGCAGACGCTAATCGCCGGTGGGTGTGGTGTGCGGCGCACGCTGAGTACGTGGCTCCGATCCACGTCCCCGCCGTGGGCGCGGTGAGGGCTTAGTACCCGTCGGACATCGCCCGGTTCTGGTCCTTCTTGTGGAGCTCCTGGTAGACGAATCCCCGGTTCTTGAGTTCATCCTTTACGTCCTGCGGAAACGGGATGTAGCGCCAGAAGATTGATCGCACCTCCCGGTCCAGCTTCTGCGTCCCTTCACTTTCCTTGTTGATCCACAGAATATAATCCTGAATGAACTGATCCTTTACATCGCCCTTCAGCTTCTGCTCGGTGAACCACTGGTAGTACCAGCCGGTGAGTCCCTCTTCCATCCAGTAGTGCGCCGCCTTTTCCTTGGCAACCTGCCAGCGGAGATCGCCCATAGCCGCAATGACTGCCGTGCGGAGCTCCTTGGGATACATCGGAATCGCCAGCCGACCGCGGCTGGTGGCGCGATTGTAGCGCTCAAACGGTTCCCAGCAGATTCCCAGGTCCCCGTAACAGGGAATCAGGATAATGTTGGGAACGATCCGGGTGGTCTTCATCTTGAACGTGCGGGAGAAGATGCTCGGATCGAGACGCTCGACATCGGCAAGGATGTTGTTAACGTTTTCCCGCGTGGCAACTCCCGCCGCCCCGCCGCGATAGTACTGCTTATACAACAGCGGAAAATGGTTTCCCTGCCTGCCGACGCACAGTTTGGCCATCTGACGAATCGTTCCCATTTCTTCCGCGGAAGCCTTGGTATCGACGTTCTCAACATCCTCGCCCACGGCCTCGGCCTGGCTCTTAAGATCGTTGTACTGGTCCTGGTACTTCTCGAGCTCCGCGTAGGCGCGGTTCAGTTCCCGTCCCTGATTGCTCAACCGCCGGAGTTCCGTGGAAATGCCGGAGAACGCCGACCGCTGCGCCTCGGTGTACGGTCCCTTCTCGCCGTTTGCCTCCGGCCGGGTCTCACGATTCACCAGGTCCGAGACCAGACTCTTCAGATTGGATTCCTGTTCATCCATCTCCCGGTTGCGGGTCCGGATCAGTTCAATCTGCGCCTCAACCTTGCCTCGGGCTGACTCCAGCTGTCGCGCAACTTTGCCTGCCTGTTTTCCGGCCTGCGGCTTGGTCTCGTCCGTGGCGGACACGTTGATCGCTCCCCGGGCAACGAGATTCAACCATTCGTCCACGTAGTGGATCGGCTGACCCAGCCGGTTTTCTTCAATGAACTGCGCCACCATGAGGCGTTGATCTTTGTCGAGCATCGTCGGCAATAGGACCCCGTAGCGTAACAGGAGTCGCTTGGGGTCCGGGAGTTCGCCATACGTCTTGAGCGCTATAGACTTGGTGAGTTCCCAGTACACGGGAATCAGACGATTGCGATACAGGGAGCGGTCTTCCGCATTATCTGCTTTCAGGAAACTGGCAAGCGTACTGTGCAGTCGCTTGGCGACCTCTCCCTCACCGGTAAGCGCCTCCTGATAGTAGTTGGCGTTGCGAAAGTAGTGCTTTGGCTCTTCGGTGATCGTGTCGACCCGCTGGAACCGCTCCTGGTCATCGGAGGAACCGCCGGTGTCCTCGCCGCTGCCGTCGTCAAAGTCATCGAGGCCGGGCTCATCAAAGAGCTCCTCGAAATCGGGGGCTTCCTCAGCCTCGTTGGATACGAACAGATTATCGCTGGTATCAAAAGAAGAACCCATGGGATAACTATAGCATGTTCCCGATTTCTGTTCAGCTGTGTCAGGTGCGGAATACGTGTCAGGAAGCCATTAAAAAAGACCGCCCCATGGGCGGTCTCTCAAAATCGTGGAGGTGACGGGATTCGAACCCGTGACCCCTTGAATGCCATTCAAGTACTCTAGCCAACTGAGCTACACCCCCGATCGTGGCGCGATATCGGCGCATTTTTGCCGGTATCCTCCCCGTTGTCAACCCCGCACCGTCAAAACCGCATACTATCCAGCAGGCTGCCGTTGTCGGAGTCAAAGGGGCTCTCGCCGTCGTCCCGGCGGCTGCTGGGCAGCCCGCCGAAACTCCGTTCGTCCACCTCGCTGTAGAGCCTGAAAATCGTGCGCACTTCGGCCAGTCGGCGTAACAGCTCCCGCTCCTCCAAGGAAAAGGCGCGGAAGAAATCCTCCGAGGATCCCTCGTCGATCTGCGTGCGACCGAGGCCTTGGTCGTGAAAGCGTTGCAGTTCACGCAGACGATAGACGGTGGTCTCGAAGAGCGGCAAGACGCTGCGCATGCGGATGATCGCCGGACTTATCTCCGACCGGAGACGCATGTCCGCTCCCAGAGAGCTTTGTCCCTGGTTTACGGCCTCCTCCAGCCGGGGGCGGAACGCCGCCAGGTCGCGGTAGGCGGTCTCGAACGTATCGCGGGTATCCAGGTATCGTCGCGCGTAGGCACGAATAAAGGTGGCAGCGCCGCTACGGAACGCCCGGAGGCGGATTTCGGTCCAGTTCGCATAGTAGCGTTCGAAATCGCCCCCCGGTACCTCTTCCGTCTGAGGACGGCGGTCCGGCTGCGCTTCCACGGCGCGTCCCGCATCAGCCGCTACCCGTCGGCCCCCGGAGGTAACCTCGACTCGCCCCTCGCGAATTCCGAAGAGCGTGCTCTCATCGGGAGCAACCAGCACATCAAACTCGGTACCCCGTACCCCAAGGACGGCGGTCTGCGTCTCTACGGAAAGCGATGATCCGCGGGATAGTTCCGATACCGCCATGTCCATTTTGCCTGACAGTAGCCGCACGGTAACTGAGGGTCGCTCTCCACTGGTGGACTGCTCCACGTAGTACGCTGAGTTCTCCTGGATACGCACCGTGATTCCGGAGAGCACGGTGAGTTCCAACTCCACATATCCGTCAAACCCGGTTTGGACGACGTCCAGCGCAAGAATCGGCTCGCCGATATCCAGTTCCTCACCGGAGCGGATTTCGCTGTCCCGCAGGAGTTCCACATCACCCTCGAGGTAGGTGAGGCGGCCCACATCTTGAGCATCCACCGGGATCACGGCAAGCACCACCGCACCGAGGGCTGCGAGCGACAGCAGTTGGAATCGACGTGCGCGCATCAATTACTCCTCCCTGGCGATCGCCAGACTGTAGTGATACCTGCCGTCAGGAGTGGCATAGCGGGCTATCACGTGAAATTCCGAAAGGGTGGCCTGAGCCTCCTCGGCACTGGTCACCGAAGCGGTGGTACCGCGGCGTTCCACGGAACGCCGGTCTTCTACCATGCGCAAGGTGCTCCCCGTTTGAATAAGGATCGCTTTCAGCGCCTCCTGGTCGGTGAAGTCTATCGTATCTCGCAGTGTCCGGCGCTGTTGAGCGGCGCCCACCGCTACCAGGTACCCGGGAATCTCCGGCGTGGTCGAGACCCAGCTCGGTGCCGATGCTCCGTCACTGGCGGTATCTATCATGCTCAGGTCCGGGGCTGCCGGGAGTCCGCTTACGCGAGCCCGTACCAGTGTTGCC
>JAWOCO010000229.1:0-7965 GCA_046483765.1 Alkalispirochaeta sp.
CGCAGGATACGGAGGGAAAGTGGTTACGCCGCCATGACGCCGTCCATTTCAAGCAGCACGCCGCCACCCTTGAGCAGTATGGAGACGATTCCCCGCGCCTTCGCGAGCTGCTGCAGTGGATTACGACGCTTCCCCTGTTTCTGGAGCACGACCTGTTCCGTGTGGTCCACGCCGCCTGGGATGAACGCGCCGTGGATGAGATTCGCGCCGCCCCCTGCGCCACCGCAGACGAGGCGTTCCTGCAGAAGAGCGCCGTGGCAGGGTACCGCGAGAGCGAAATCGCCGAGTATCTACTGAAGGGTGTGGAAATTCCGATTCCCCAGGGGCACCGGTACCACGACAAAGAGGGTACCCCGCGCTACAAGACGCGCACCCGGTGGTGGATCGATGCCGCCGAACAAACTCGGCTCATAGAGACGTACGGGGCGATCACCCTGGGAACAGTGGCGATGCCACCGGCGGATCGGGAACTCGGCGGGGTACCGGTGAAACCGGCAGACTTGCGCCATCTCCCGGGATACCACGATCCCCGGCCGGTGTTCATGGGGCACTACTGGCTCACCGGGACGCCGGAACCTTTTACCGATCGCATCGCCTGCGTAGACTACAGCATCGCCCGGGAGGGATCACTCTGCGCCTACCGCTTCGACGGCGAGCTCCCGCTCACCGCCGATCGCTTCGTATGTGTTCCCTTCGGGTAACCCAGCGAAATGGTCCGGCACGATTACTTCGCCGCGGAAAATCCCCGGTCCAGGTCTTCGATGATGTCATCGATATGCTCCAAGCCGATGGAGAGCCGCACCAGCTCCGGCGGGAGATTCGCCGCGCGCTGCTGCTCTTCCGACATCTGACTATGGGTGGTACTGGCGGGATGAATCGCCAGACTCTTGGCATCTCCCACGTTTGCCACGTGGCTAAAGAGATCCAGATTATTGATGAACGAAGCGCCCGCACTCCGCCCCTGCTTGATACCAAAGGTGACCATGCCCCCAAAACCGCGGGTCAGGTACTTCCGCGCGTTCTCGTGACCGGGGCTTCCCTCGAGGCCCGGGTACCATACCCAGTCAACCTGCGGGTGGTCCTTCAGATACGCCGCCACCGCTGCGGCGTTTTGGCTGTGGCGCTCCATGCGCAACGGCAGCGTCTCTAGTCCCTGCATAAACATCCAGGCGTTATCAGGACTTATGGCCGCCCCGAGATTCCGCAACGGAACCAGGCGCATGCGCAGTATGTAGGCCAGGGGCGAGAGATCGCCCAGGTCATAGGCGTAGCGCAGGCCGTGATAACTGGAGTCCGGTTCCACCAGGTTGGTGAACTTGGGATCATCCCAGTCGAATTTCCCGCTGTCCACCACCGCGCCACCGATACCGGCGCCGTGACCGCCGATCCACTTCGTCAGACTATGCACGATGATATCCACCCCGTGTTCGATCGGCCGCAACAGGTATGGGGTGGTAAAGGTAGCGTCCACAATAACCGGCAGCCGATGCGCATGCGCCACCTCACTGATCGCCTCAAAGTCGGGAACCGCCAGGATCGGGTTGCCGATCGTTTCCACGTAGACTGCTCGCGTCTTGGGAGAAATAGCCGCCTCGATCTCCTCCACGTTTAGGGGATCCACGAAGCGCACGGTGATGCCGTACTGTGGCAAGATGTCGTTAAACATCGTGTAGGTGCCGCCATACAAATACTTGGAGGAGACAATCTCATCCCCCGCGCGAGCCAGGTTGATGATTGAGTAGTACACCGCACTGGTTCCGGATGCTAGCGCCAACGATGCAACTCCTCCATCCAGTGCGGCCAGGCGTTCTTCTAGGCTGTTCTGGGTAGGGTTCTGAAGCCGGGTGTAGATGTACCCCAGTTCTTTCAGACTGAAGAGGTTAGCCGCGTGCTCGGCATCGCGAAAGTTGTAGGCGGTGGTCCGATGCACCGGCAGACCGCGACTGGGAACGTGGGGGTCTTTATCCTGGCCGGCGTGCAGCGCCAGGGTTTCAAGTCGGTAACTCACAGTTTTCCTCCTGGTTTGTTACAATATTCACGTGATTAACTTAAGTATTTTGCGCTGAGTGGTGTTGATGAGTCAAGCGATAAGCTATCAATCGCGTGATTCTGTAGACGGCAGGCGGTGTGCGCCGTATGTTTTGCGTATATGAGACGACTCGGCACACTTCAACGTTATAGCCTGCTGGTGCTGCTGCTGCTGGCAACCGTGACCCTACTTCCCGCCCGGGGTGTCCCGGAGCCTACGGCCCCGGACAGTTCGTATTTAGAGACGCCGTTACCGTTCCGGGAGGAAATTCTCCGGGGCCGGCTAGAAAATGGCCTGGAGTACTTCGCGGTGAGCCATCCGCGCCCCGAGGACAAGGTGGTCCTGCGCCTCATCGTAGATGCCGGCAGTATCGTGGAGACGGACTCGCAACAGGGGCTGGCCCACTTTGTGGAACACATGGCGTTCAATGGCACCGAGGAGTACGGAGAAGATGAGCTGGTAGCCTACCTGGAAGGGCTGGGGATCCGCTTCGGACCGGACGTCAACGCCTATACCAGCTTTGACGAGACGGTCTACAAGCTCGAAATCCCCACCGACGATGCGGAGGCGCTGGCTACCGGATTTTCCGTAATGCAACAGTGGGCATCTGCCCTCACCTTCGAACCGGAGGCGATCGACCGGGAGCGGGGTGTGATCGTGGAAGAATGGCGCGGGAGTCGAGGGGCGGCCCAGCGGATGCAGGAGACCCACATTCCCACCCTCTTTGCCGGGTCCCGCTACGCGGAGCGTCTTCCCATCGGTGATATGGAGGTAGTGCGGAACGCGCCGCGCAGCGAGTTTGTCTCGTTCTATGAGCGGTGGTATCGGCCGGATAACATGGCGTTTGTCGCCGCCGGGGACCTGCCGGCGGAGGAAATGGAGCAACTCATCCAGGAACACCTGGGCACCCTCCCGCGTCCGGAAGAGAACCTCAACCGCCCCTACTACACCGTCCCCGAGCGCGAGGACACGCGGGTAAGCATCGCCACCGACTCGGAGGCGTCCCGTAGCACGGTGTCCCTGTATGCACTGCGGCGGCCGTTGGCCACCGAAACGGTCGGGGACTACCGGCAGCTCCTGGTGCGTTCTCTGTTCTCCTCGATCATGAATGAACGCTTCCGGGAGATTACTCGCGACTCTTCAGCGCCCCTGCGAGATGCGGGAATCGGCTATAACCGCTTCCTGCGGGACACCGAAATAGCGGTGGCCACTGCGGTGGTAAGGGACGACCAGACGCAGGAGGCGTTCCGTGTACTGGCCCGCGAAATCGAACGGGCTCGGCGTCACGGGGTTCTCGAGGAGGAACTCGACCGGGCGCGCCGCCGGATGCTCGAATCGATAGAATCTGCCCGGGTGAATTTCGAAACGCGTCCCGCCGCCTCGCTGGCAGACGAATTGGTCCGGCACTGGACACAGGGCGAATCGGTACCGGGGATCGAGTACGAATACGAGCTCTACCAGCAACTGCTGCCGGAAATCTCCGCCCAGGAAGTGGCCCAGATCGCCGATGAGTTCTCCCAGCGCGATAATCGGGTGGTTCTGGCCAACCTCGAGACTGATGAATCCGGGAGTCTCAGAAACGGCGATCCAGTTCCCGAGGATGATGAACTCCTCACAGTTCTCTCCGATGTCCAGGCATCGGAGATTGGCCCACCCCTTCCGGAGGATCCCGCGGCAGCCCTGATCTCCGAGGAACCGGAGGGCGGCGAAATCGTGGAGCGAATCGAGCACGAAGAGGTGGAAACGCGGGAGCTCCGTCTGTCTAACGGCATGCGCGTGTTTCTGAAACCCACCGATCTCCGAGAAGATGAAATTCTCTTCTCCGCATTCAGTCCCGGCGGATTGGCCCGTGTCCCGGAAGATGACGCCCCAGCCGCCCGATTAGCGGAGACGGTGGCTCGGGAGAGTGGACTGGGAAATCTTAACGCTTCCGCGCTGGAGCGCTACCTGTCGGGTCGTTCCGCCGGCGTGCGCCCGTCGATTGGCCGTGTGTCCGAGGGGATGTCCGGTAGCAGCCGCAAGGCGGATCAGGAGCTCTTGATGCAACTGATCTACGCGTCCTTCACGGCTCCCCGCTTTGAAGAGAATGCGTGGGACACCGTGCGGCAGGAAACGGTGCAACAGCTGCAAAGTGCCACAGCGTCACCGCAGGGGCGCTACTCACGCCGATTGCAGGAAATGTTTGCCGGGGAGAGCGCCCGCCTGGCCCCCCTGACTCCAGAAGATGTGGAAGCCGTGGACCTTTCCCGCATGCGCGAGATCTACACCGATCGCTTCAACGACCCCGGCGATTTCGCCCTGTTCTTCGTGGGAAGCTTTGAGATCGAGGAGATGGAGGAGTTGATTGAACGCTACCTCGCGGCGATTCCCGCGTCGGATACCAGCGGCGAGACGATTCCGGAGGATCGCTATCCCCGGCCCGAGGGGATTACCGCCGATACGGTCTATGCCGGAAGCGAGCCGGTGGCGCAGTTGGCGATGGTGCTCCATGGACCATATCAATGGTCGCAAGAGGAGAACCACCGCTTTAACAGCATGGCCTCTGTGCTAAATATTCGTCTCCGAGAGGAGATTCGGGAGGCCCTGGGCGGGGCGTACAGCGTGGGGGCCGGGGGATGGCGGTGGCGCGTGCCACAGCCGTGGTCATACGTGCAGATCGGGTTTGGGTTGGATCCCGACCGCGTTCCCGAACTCCGTGACCGCGCCCTGGAAGTGGTCCAAGAGCTTGCAGCGGAGCCCCCCGCATCGGACTACGTAGAACGGGTGCAGGCACAGCAACGCGATGAATACGAGCAGGGTCTGCAAGAAAACGACTACTGGTTATCCGTGCTGCAGTTCTCCGTCCAGCACGGTCGTGATCTGGCGGACATTCTGAAGTACCCGGACCTGGTGGATTCACTTACCGCCGAGGCGATTCAGGACTCCGCCGACCGCTTTCTTGACCCCGATCGCAGAATTGAACTGCTCCTTCTCCCGGAAAGCGCCCAGGATGACGTCGACACCGGTCAGTGACGGGCCGAGGACTTCAGTCCTCATCTACCCCCACCAACTGTACCGCCACCATCCGGCGGTGCAGCATGATTCCGGGCCGGTATTTCTAGTGGAGGACCCGCTTTTCTTCCGGCAGTTCGCGTTCAGTCGCGTTGCCCTCGCCTACCACCGCCTCACGATGGAGGCGTACCGCGCACAGCTGGAGGAACGCGGTCACACCGTAACGATCATCCCATCCGCACATATCGAGGCCTCCACCGACGTGTTCCAGCTGCTGCCGCCCTCGGTGCGGCGGGTCGTAGTGTGCGAGGTAGATGACGACTGGTTACAGCACGCTCTGGACCATGGATCCGCTGCGGCGGCGATCACCGTGGAGTATGTCAGGTCCCCGGGATTCATTCTCACCCGCTCTCAGGTAGAGACTGTCGGGAACGGCGGGAGATCGCTCCACATGGCACACTTCTACCGCGCGATGCGCAGGGAGATGAACGTCCTCCTGACGGGTGACGGTGGGCCAGTGGGCGGCACGTGGAGTTTCGATACCGAAAACCGCAAGAAGATTCCCCGGGGGCAGACACCTCCGGCCCCGGTGGCCCCGGTCCATGGTGCGGCGGCGCATCGCGCCGCCGTGGCGATTCAGGAGGAGCTGCCGCCGTATCCGATTACCGCGGAGGATGCCGCGCGCTGGCTGGAAGAGTTTATCCACCAGCGGCTGGATCTGTTCGGTCCGTACGAGGACGCCCTGGACGATCGGGATGATCGCTGGTACCACGCCGTACTCACCCCAATGCTGAATGCGGGATTGCTCACCCCGCAGGAGATACTCGATGCGGTCCTTCAGGAAGCGGACCGACGATACCGGCTCGATACTCCCATACCGCTGAACTCCCTGGAAGGCTTTATCCGACAGCTCTTAGGGTGGCGGGAGTTTATGCGCGTTGCGTATCACCACCACGGAAGGGACATGCGAACCAGAAATTTCTGGAACCATACCCGTCGGATACCCTCCGCGTTCTATGAAGGCACTACCGGGCTGCCGCCGGTGGACGCGGTAATCACCAAGGTGAACCGGTTAGGATGGGCACACCACATCGAACGACTCATGGTGGTGGGAAACGTAATGCTCCTGTGCGAGTTCGATCCGGACGGGGTGTACCAGTGGTTTATGGAGCTGTTTGTGGATGCCTATGATTGGGTGATGGTGCCCAACGTGTATGGCATGAGCCAATACGCCGACGGGGGCCTGATCACCACCAAGCCCTATATCAGTGGGAGCAACTACCTGCGCAAAATGTCGAATACTCCCCCTGGACCGTGGCAGGATACATGGGATGGGCTCTACTGGCGCTTCATCGACCGGCACCGCGATTTTTTTTCCGGCAATCCCCGCTTGGCACTCATGCCCCGGCAACTGGATCGTCTCGACCCCCAGCGGCGGCGGAAGATCTTTTCCGCCGCCGATCGGTTTCTCCATGAACTGTAAAGGAGAGGGGCGCAGGCGCGACTACTGGAGCACGGTAGCCAAATCTTCTCCCACTACCGATAGAATTGAGACGGCGTTCAGAAAGAGCTCCGCCTCCACTTGCCACAGTTCGTTCTGCCGGGAGAAGAGGTCCAGCTCAACCTCTTCCACCCGCAGTTCCGTGGTAGAACCGGATTCCAACAGCGCGCGTTCGTTCTCGACACGCTGCCGTTCGTACTCCACGTCGGTCTCCAGAATGTCCACACGCCGCTCCAGGAATCGCCGGTTGGTCATAAGCGTCTGCATCTGGTTGGCGACCGCCCGTTCGGTATCCTGCAGATTGGTTTCCGCCCGGAGTCGCGCAAGGGTATCGATCCGCTCGCGGTAGGAGCGCTCCCGCGCGGTGAACAGCGGAATCGTAAGCCCCAGAGCCACCGTAGCCTCCACATCCGCACCACTCTCGAAGAAATCACCCACCGAGGAACCAAGAGCCTCGGGGTCCTCGCGGGAATCCGGATAGAGCGGAGCCACTCGCACGCTCAGCGAGAGACTCGGTCTATCTTCCAGTTCGTTGAACAGGCCCGAGCGTACCGTCTGCTCCACCGCAAGCCGTTGGAGTTCGAGCTGAGCGTTGTTGTCGGCTCCCGCCGCATCTGAGAACCGTCTCTCAGATACATCCCCTTCGAAAAGGTTCTCCGCGAGCTCGGCCCCCTCCAGAGAGGGCACCCCCAAAGTTCGGGCGAGATCCTGCTCCGCCTGGACCAAGGCCAGCTCTGTATCAAACAGCGCCTCCCGACGGTTGTTGAGGGTTACCTGCAGGGAGAGCAGCGAGTTGTCCGAGATCAGCCCCTGCTGGCGATCGATTTCAGCCGAGTCAAGCTGTCGCCGCAGGACCTGAATCGTCTGGTCCAGCACGTCCCGAGATCGCCGCAGCGTTCCCACCTGCACCAGCAGACTAAGCGCTCGCTCGATGTTTCCATTTACCGTGAGCTGATTGTTCAGCCCCGCCCGCTCAACCCCGATATCCGCGTTCCGCAGGGTCGCGCGGTACACCTCCGTACTCACCAGCCTGCCGTTTACGAACAGCGGTTGCCGATAGCCAAAGGTTGCCTCCGGAGCCTGCTCCAGACGGTCATCTGACCCCGATATAAACCGCGTCTGGTTGGAAACGCCGGCAGAGAGCGTTCCGCTGGTGGGTAGTGGCTGTTCGACTGAGAGCCCCGCCCCAATACTCTGCGTTTGGATCTGCTCGGAAGCAGCGCCCCCTGAATTGCCGCCGGGTATAGTAACGCGCCGCTGGTCCCATTGGTACGGGGTGATCTCCGCGGTGACGCTGGGACGCGTCCCGGACCGCGTGATCCCATATTGGGCCTGCGCCTCTTCTAATCCACGGCGGGAGTTAATGATCTCCGGATCTGCCTCCAGCACTCGCTCAATAACCGCCGGCACCGACAGCACCGCCGGTACCGTATCCTGGGCGGGG
>JAWOCO010000375.1:0-2691 GCA_046483765.1 Alkalispirochaeta sp.
GGAGGCCAGTGACGACGAGTACACGCTGCACCTGATCGTTCCGGATAGCGATATCCGGGCGGAACTCCACTCGCGCCCGGGCATCGCCAAATACCTGGGACCCCACGATGACCCCGAGACGTTTACCGTTGATCTGGTGGATCGCGGCAGCGTGAAGCTGGAGCTGATTCGGGTAGGCTATCCCGTAGATGACCGGGCCCCACTCAACCGCGGCGAGGATATCTCCTTTGGACTGCGCGAGACCTCCCTTAGTGGTAAGCCGTTTCACCTCAGAGACTACCAGACGGAGGCGGCGGAGACGTTCTACGGTGAGGGTCTGCCCGGCGCCGGATACGGCACGGTGGTGCTCCCCTGCGGCGCGGGCAAGACGGTAGTGGGTATGGCCGCCATGGATCTCCTCCAGACCAGCACGCTGATTCTTACCACCAACGTGGCGGCGGTACACCAGTGGATCGATGAGCTTATCGACAAGACGGAACTCACGGAAGATGAGATCGGTGAGTACACCGGCCACCGGAAAGAGGTAAAGCCGGTGACGGTGGCCACCTACCAGATTCTGGTGTGGCGGCCGGACCGGGACAGCCCCTTCCCCCACTTCGACCTCTTTCGCAAGCACCAATGGGGGCTCATCATCTACGATGAGGTCCACCTGCTGCCGGCTCCCATCTTTCGCGTCACCGCCGAGATTCAGGCGATTCGCCGCTTGGGGCTCACCGCTACCCTGATACGGGAGGACGGCCGTGAGGAAGACGTGTTCTCCCTGGTAGGCCCCAAGCGCTACGACGTGCCCTGGAAGGAGCTGGAGCAGAAGGGATGGATCGCGGAGGCCGTATGTTACGAGATTCGGCTCGATATGCCGCGCTCCCTGCGCACTGAGTACGCCGTGGCGGACAAGCGCGCCAAGTTTCGAATCGCCAGTGAGAACCCGAACAAGGTCGAGGCGGTGGCGCAGATCGTAGAGAACCATCGAGAAGACGCGATCATGGTGATCGGCCAGTATCTGGATCAGCTCCAGGAGCTTTCAGAGCGGCTGGAGGCGCCGATTATCACCGGCAAAACCCCCAACGCCAAGCGGGAGGAGATCTACGGCGCCTTCCGCGCCGGGAAGCTCCAGGTGATCGTGGTGAGCAAGGTGGCAAACTTTGCCATCGACCTACCCGACGCCTCCGTGGCGATTCAGGTATCCGGAAGTTTTGGCTCCCGCCAGGAAGAAGCTCAGCGGCTGGGCCGTATTCTCCGGCCCAAGCAGGGACAGCGCCACAACAGCTTCTTCTACACCCTGGTCTCAAACCAGACGGTGGAGGAACAGTTTGCCGCCAACCGCCAGAAGTTCCTCACGGAGCAGGGATACGCCTACCATATTGAACATTGGGAGGGGGCGTGATGCCGGCCACCGATCGTCTGATGCAATACCTGTTGGAACTCAACGATGAGTCGTTCTTTTCGCTCTACCGGAACTACCGCGGCCCCATCCAGACGCCGTACAACAAGCATGATCTAATCACCGAACTCCGCGATTTTCTGGCTCGTCCCGATACGCTGGACCGCATCACCGCCGTCCTGGATGCCACCGATCGCATCGTGCTCTCCGCGGTGGATCTGCTGGATTCACCGGACGTGGCGGTGTTGCATCGCTTCCTGGACGGGGAACTGGAACCCTCGGCGTTGCGCGACCGGATTCTCAACCTAAAGGATCGCCTGCTGCTTGTTGAAGGTACGGGACCGGGCACCCTGCAGTTGAACCCGGTGGCCACCGAGCGTCTGCGCGCCGCCGGCCTCGGGGCCCACACCTTGGTTGCCGGCACGGAAATACCGGCCCACGCCCGGATGGACGCCGCCGGTCCGCCGTGGCTGACGATTCCCTTCGTGACGGCGCTGTATTCGTTCCTCCGTGATTCCGGCGATCTGTTCACCCGCACCGGGTCGATCCGCAAGCGCGCCTCCAACGGGCTGGAAGCGCAGTTTGGTACGCTCCTCTCCGATGAGACCGGCGCCGTGCGGTTGCGAACCGCGGTGGTAGCACTGGAAACGTTGGGCCTCGCCCGCCGGGAGGAAGAACGGGTTCATCTGCGGCCGGAAAGCTGGGAAGAGCTCGCCACCGTACCGGACCGCTGGATTCAGGCGCTCCTGTGGGGCGCGGTGCTCACCAGTTCGGTGGAGCGGGCGTTTGAGTACGCCGAGTTGCTGCTTCAGTTCAGCGAGCGCGTGGCGCCGACTCGGGAGTTTACGCTGGGGGAAGTGGTGCGGCTCATGCAGCTCACCGGCAACGGAATGGCACTTCCCATCGATCGGGATACGGTGTTTCGACTGGTGGAAATCGGAGTTCTGGTGGCCCGGGAAGATGAAAATGATCCCCAGTCGCCCCGGTTTCAGTTAAATCCTTCGGTGGCAACGATCACCTCCGGCGACTATTCCGGCAGCGGAGAGATCCGCGTACAGGCCAATATGGAGATATCCCTGCCCCCGGGCGTCACATACGCCCATGCGCTCACCGTGGCCCAGATCGGTGAACTGATCCGCTACGATGTGGTTCCCAGTTTTCGCCTCACCGATGCCTCGATCGCGGCAGCGCGCCGGGATGGGCTGGATCGCCCGCTGGAACGTCTCACGGACATGGCGGGGGAACTGCCGCAGAACGTGCGCTTTCTGATACAGCGCTGGCAGGAGCGCGCTGGGGCGGTGCGCCTGGTG